>JAADIV010000162.1 GCA_013151175.1 Deltaproteobacteria bacterium
TGCAATTTCCTTTTCAGCATCAGCTTTCTGACATCAGCGGGATCAACGGGCACCCAGCCGTAGCCGGGCAGAAAAAACTCGGCCCAGCAGTGCTGCCATTTGCTGATATCCTGCACCGGTTTTTTCCCCAGACGAATACCAAAAATTTCCCGGGCCGGAACCCCGGACGCCTGGCACAGGGCCACAAAGACCGAGTGAATATCAGTGCATTTACCGCCCGGTGTTTTTAACAGGGCGAGGACGTCTCCCAGGCCGCAGCCGATGGTTTTTGGTTCCCTGTACATATTGTCACAAGTCCAATCATAAATCGCTTTAGCCTTGGCAAGCACCGTGGTTTTGCCCCTGACAATGGAGACCGCCAATGTCTTGACCGGCCCGTCAATGGGGCCGAGGCTTGAGGGCGCGAGCCACATGGCATAATCGGCCGGATTCCAGGCGGTTGCTGTCGCGGGGAAGTCGCGCCGTGCCACCTCCTGGCGCACCGCTTTGAAGCTGAAGGTCAGGCGGCGGGATTTGGCGCCTGCCGGCCATTCAGCATAGAGTATGGGATCCTGGTATTTTTTATCGGCATAGACTGCCGAACGGGCGAAATCTCCCTTTATCTTTACATCGGTAATGTTCTGATATTGTGATGAAACAGGGTAGGGAATCCAGAGCCGAACCTCTTTGGTGGCGGGTTGGGCCGACAGGTCAAAATCCATTTTGATGATTCCGGCGGCGGTCTTGGCGAAAACCGGTGGCACACTGGTCAGCGCCAGGGCCATGACAACCCAAAATAACGGTACGACAACAAGCTTATACGAATGTTTTTTCATCTTGCATCTCCTTGTTCTTTTTTTATCCGGCTATTAATAAAATTATGCAGCCCGGATAAATAAGCGGAGATGCGCCTATATGTCCAATCGTTAGTTCCTATGATGCTATGGTGACCGATACCAACTGCCGATGGCTCATCTGGCAGTTGGCGCACCAAAAGGTCGCCCTCCCACCCTGGCTAGCTTTTTGGATTGCCAGGCCGCAGGTCGGGCAGGGCTGACCGGCGCGGCCATAGACTTTGAGCTGTAGTTGGAAATAGCCAGGTTTGCCGCTAGCGTTAGTAAAGTCGGAAATCGTGGAGCCGCCGGCGGCAATCGCCCGTTCCAGCACCTCTCTGGTCTGCTGTACAATATTTTGCCATACCGGCCGCGTAATTTGGCTGACCGGCAGTTGCGGGGCGATACCTGCCGCGAAGAGAATTTCATTGGCGTAGATATTACCAATTCCCACCACCACATGACTGTCCATCAGGAAGTTTTTTAATGGCCGTTGACTTTTGGCCGCCCTCTGCAGCAGATACGCTGCCGTCAATTTGTCTTCCAGGGGTTCGGGACCCAGGTCGGCAAAAAAATCCAACTCATCAATATCCGGAGCCAGGACTTGAATTGAGCCGAACCGTCTTGTATCGTTGAGACGCAGCTCCATATTGTTGTCTAGCCTCAGGCGCAGATGATCGTGGCGGGCCGGGGGTATTTCCCTAGGAAAGACTCCGAGTTTCCCGGTCATTCCCAGGTGGATGATTAATCCGGCCCCGTTCGCCAGGGCGATTATCAGGTATTTGGCCCGGCGCCGTACCGCCGTAATTTGTTGATTTATGGCAAACCCATCAATGGCGGCCTGGGGAATCGGTAGACGCAGACGTTTGCCGCTCAGGGCCGCCGCTCTGATAACCCGGCCTGTTATTATAGGGCGCAGGCCTCGGCAGATGACTTCTACTTCTGGAAGTTCTGGCATGAAGCAATCCTTTTTTTGTAATTTCGCCCAAATTGGTGGTAAATTGGAGGCGGGTCAACATCTTTGGCGGAGTTATCAACAGCGGAGGCAGCTAGATGAGTATCTTTAAAAATATTGACGTTGAGCAATTAATTGAATTTATCTTTTTAAGATACAAAGAGGATGGCGGTTTCGCTGCCTTTCCAAGTCTGCCATCCACCATTGAAGATACCTTTTATGCCGTTGATATGGTCGAAAAGCTGCATCGTTTGGCTCCTAATATAGATTTGCTCCCCCGAATCAGGCCGGATATAATGGCTGATTTTATCAAGATCCACTCGGGGGGCAAGGCCCCCTTAACCGTCAGACTCAGGTATTACCTGGATGAAATCAGCCGTATCTGCGGCTTGGCCCCCTATTCTACTAGCGGCGCGGATTTTAGGCATGAAAAAATAATTTCTTTTGCCGGCATATACTATCTAACCGCTAAATCATCAATTAAATACGTTGATACCGCCGGGGGTACGGGGCTACCGCCAATTGACCTTGAACACTGCACCTGTAAAGATGTCTATTACAATGTTTTGTTACATCAAAAACCGGATTTATCCCAGAGGAAAATGCTAGTGGCCTGGCTTAAAAAATGTCAAAATTACGATGGCGGTTTCGGCTTTTATCCGGGGACAACGTCATTTATCGAGAATTGCGACTACTGTCTCACTGCTCTGTCTGTCCTGGCGGATACGCCCTTTGATATGACCGGGGCTGCCCGGTTTATTTTGGCATGCCAATGCGCCGCCGGAGGATTTTCAAGAAATATCAGGGCGGTGCCTTTTCTTGAGTCAACCTGGCACGCCACTAATATATTCAGCTCACTGAACTGGTGATTGAGCCGATCATTTAATATGATTTTGGCGGCCCCTAAAAATATTGACCTGCCATGTGCCATGGCTTATGATATGTGTTGCTTGGATATTTCCCCTAATTATTGATTTTTATTACCTAATTACAGGAGCGTTATGTTTCTTTTAAGGAAATTTATATCATTTACATCTTTCAGTCTCAAGCGCTTCATCTTTACCGCTACCCTGATCGTTTCGATTACTACCTTCCTTATTGTCGTGACGGCCCTGACCTGGATTTTTTCCCGGCAGGCCGAAAATATTATGGCAAGTGATTCTGCGGCGATAGCCAGGCAGACGTCCCTTTTGATTATCGATGCCATGAAAGATAGCCGGAGCCAGGCGGAGATGACATCTAGAATCAACCGTTACCGGCACCTTCTGCCCCCAAATTACACGATAGTAATCCGGCCGGGCAGGGCAGTTAGACCTGCGGCCAGTAATAAATATACGGACGAACTGATTCGCCGGGCCTTTGCTAAGGGCAAAAGCGGTTTCAAGCAGACAATTACAGGTCTGGAATATGTTTTCCCGCTCAAGGCAAAGGTCAAATGTCTGGAATGTCATTATAGCGCCGCTGTCGGTGATATCATGGGAGTGCTGACCATAAAAGAGGAGATGAGCGGGGCTCGCGATGCCTTTCTGCGTAAGTTCCTGCTCATTTTCCTTATTCTGCTTCCCATTCCTTTTCTGATGTCTTTTCTGGTATCCAGATTTGTTAACTCGCATCTTGGTGATGCCGTGGGTAGACTTGACCGTAAAATACGCTTGGTCAACAGTATGGAGGATCTTACTGGGCTAGAGGCTGAACTGGAGAGCGAAGAACACCGGTTCCGTGAGTTGGATAATATTTTTGCCGAGTTTATCACATTCATCCGCAGAATCAAAGGGCTGGCCGTAGGCAAGGAGATGTTGGAGTTTGAAATAAGGGTGCTTGAACGCTTTATTATAACCTCTGATACCATCCGTGACTGGAAAGACCGCGTGGGCCATTTGCTGAACGAGGTGAACACGGTTATGCCGGTTTACATGATTTTTTCTGTTTTTCAGATTGAAGATGAGGCTTACGATATTGACTTTTTTTGGTCCAGACCCCCATCCGGGCAGACCAAGCTGCTCATGGAGGCGATTGTCCGTCAGCGTATCAGCCAGGAAAAACTGCATATCTCTGATATTACCGCTATCGAGATAATTCATAATATTGTCAATCCAAACGCCGCCAGGTTGGATATTGCTCAGCCAGATGTGGAGATTCAGACCAAGGCACTTTTTCTGGAGATTCCGCAGGTTGGCGGGGTGGTCGGTATTGGAGTTCAATCTCAGGATGTTGCCGACCCGATACGTTCTCTGGTCATTAACGGTATATTAACCAATATGCTGAATGTCGTAGGCTCCATCAAGGCAATGTATAAATACACCAGGGATCTTGAATATTACGCAACTCGTGATCCCCTTACAGATCTCTTTAATCAGCGGCTCTTCTGGGAACTCCTCGGCTATGAAGTGGGCCGTGCCGAGCGTCATCAGGAGAGTTTTGGTCTGTTAATGATCGATCTGGACAATTTCAAGCAGGTAAATGATACCTTCGGCCATTTCATCGGCGATAAATTTCTTGCCGAAGCCGCGCTTACCATTCATGAGTGTCTGAGAAATGGTGATATCCTGGCCCGCTACGGCGGCGATGAATTTACGGTGATCCTCCCGGAATCTGGCGAGGAACAGGCATATACGGTCGCGGAACGGATCAGGGAAGCCCTGGCCCGGATGGAGATTACCGCCGCTGACGGCACCAAGATAGGTGGCTCCGCCTCTATCGGTATGGCCCTGTATCCAAGGCACGCCAAAAGTCCGAAAGACCTCTTTCTGTTTGCCGATAATATGAATTATAAGGCAAAATCAAGGGGGAAAAATTGTATTATTCTGCCAAACGATGAAGATGTTGCCGAGGTGTTCGAAAAGAGCAGCGAGATGTCGCGGCAGCTGCTGCGAATAATGGAGGAAAAGAAGGTGATTCCGTATTTCCAGCCCATAGTCACAAGCGGTAGCCGGGAGATAGTGTGTCATGAAATGCTCTGCCGCATTGAAATTGCTGGTAAGATAATCTCTGCCTCAGAATTTATAGAGATCGCGGAGAAGCTTGCCATTATCAGCAAATTGGACAGCATCCTGATGGAAAAGGCCTTCGCCAGAATAAGGGAAACGGGATATCAGGGGCTTATTTTCATCAATCTTTCGCCGAAGTCTCTGATAATGAAAGAATTTATTCCCATGGTAACTCGTCTTACCCGTGAATATGACATCAGGCATGACCATGTGGTTTTTGAGATAACCGAACGGGAAACAGTAAAGAATATGGCTCTGCTTGAAGGCTTTGTGGCGGAGCTGAAAATAGCGGGTTTTAAATTCGCCATTGACGATTTTGGCTCCGGATTTTCCTCATTTCAATATGTGCGTAAACTGCCCATTGACTTTGTTAAGATAGAGGGGATGTTTGTGAGAAATATGCTGAATGACCCGAAGGATATGGCCATTGTCAAGACGCTCGCTATTTTGGCCGCTGAGTTCGGCATAAAGACTGTTGCCGAATGTATTGAAGATGAAGCTTTGCTTGAGGCGGTACACGCCTTGGGCATTGATTATGTCCAGGGGTATTATACCGGCAGGCCGATGCCTGACTTTTGCGCCGGGTCATCAATACCGGCGGCAGGATAAGTGAAGAATGCGCAGAGACCTGGGTAATATTCGCAATATGTAGTTGTTCTTCCAAGTGACTCAACTTGTTGTCGGCCCCAGGCGTTCACACAGCTTTAACGGCGTCCATGAGTAGTACTCCGATTTATTCCCTTGTGAAACTACGATTCACTTTGGTATAATTACCTAGGCTCAGGTGAGTACAGCCGCACTGAAAAGTGAAAGGAGAGCGGGAAATGAAGACGATGGCCAGAATCTTGATATTATCCTGCGTAATTCTGAGTCTGGCAATCGTTGCCGTCTCCCCGGCTGCTGCGGCCCGTAAGAAGATTCTTTATGTTGATTCCTACAACCCGCAGTATATGTGGACGGCAGATATTACCGCTGGGATCAAAGCTGTTCTGGCCGCTCGCCGGGATGTGGAACTGAAAATATTCCACATGGACACCAAACGCCATAAGTCGGAAAAATTCAAGAAGGCGGCGGCTGTAAGGGCAAAAAAACTCATCGACTCGTGGCGGCCCGATGTGGTCATCGCCTCGGATGATAATGCCGCCAAATATCTCATTGCCCCGTATTATAAGGGCAGTAAACTCCCCGTTGTCTTCTGCGGCCTGAACTGGGATGCCTCGGTGTACGGCTTTCCAACCAAAAATATTACCGGTATGGTGGAAGTTGCCCTATACCGTCCCACCGTTAAGGCCCTTAAAAAATTCACCCGTGGCAGCCGCATTGGTTACCTAGCCTCTGATACCGTTTCCGAACGCAAGGAGTACAATAATATAGTCAAACGCTTCCACGCCCATTTCCAGAGTCGCTTCGTCAAAACCTTCGTGGAACTTAAGCAGGCCTTTCTTGACCTGCAGAAGAGTTCAGACCTGATCATCATTCAGGAATGCCGTTCGGTAAAGGGTTTTGATGACAACGAGATGATCCGTTTTGTCAATGAGAATACCAGGGTTCCCACTGGCGCCATGCAGAAATATCTAGCTCATTACGTTCTCCTGACCTTCGCCAAAGTGGGAGAGGAACAGGGGCGCTATGCCGCCAGAACCGCCCTGGCCATTCTGGGCGGCAAATCACCGGCCGCTATTCCCCTGACCGCCAATCACCAGGCCCGGCTCTATGTGAATATGGGAATTGCCAGAACCCTGGGGCTTAAAATCCCCCGTGAACTCTTAGTCAACGCCCATCTCATCAGCGCCGTCCGCAAAAAGCTTTTCTATGTCAACTCCTACAATAAGGGCTATAAATGGAGTGACGATATTGAGAAGGGGCTGTTGAAGGCCCTGCATATCCGCGCCCGGCCGGACGGTACTTTTGATACCTCGAAGAGTGAGGTGGCATTCCGCCTCTTTCGTATGAATACCAAAATAAACCGTTCCGAGACTCTTAAAAAACGGGCCGCCCTGACTGCCAGGGCCATTATTGAGGAGTGGCAGCCTGATATTGTGGTTACTAGCGATGACAACGCTGCTAAATACCTGGTGGCCCCGTATTATAAGAACGCTAGCCTGCCCTTTGTCTTCTGCGGGATTAATTGGGATGCCTCAATGTACGGTTTCCCCACCAAAAATATTACTGGTATGGTGGAGGTGGCGCCCGTCCATGCAAGCATTGCCCTGGCCCGCCGCTTTGCCAAGGGCGGACGTTTGGGTTTTATCGGGGCCGATACCATGACGGAACGTAAAAATATGGCCAATTTCAGGAAGAGGTTGGGGCTGCGTTTTACCGATGGGGCTTTGGTCTCGACCTTTGCCGGTTGGCGCAAGGTATATCTTCGTCTTCAGCATTCGGTTGATATGCTAGTAATGTTGAGTCCTGCCGGTATAAGGGGTTGGCACATGGCGTGGGTGGAGAAATTTATTTTGGCTAATAGCCGCATACCATCGGTGGGAACCGGCGATCATCTCATGGCTTATTCTCTTCTTGGCAGGGTCAGAATTGCCGAGGAACAGGGTTGGTGGGCGGGCAAAACCGCTCTTCGCATTCTGCATGGTGCCAGACCGGTGGATATTCCCATTACCACTAATAAACAGTCAAGGCTTTATCTGAACATGAAACTGGCCGGCAGGTTGGGAATTAAATTCCCCATGCAACTGATAAATGAGGCGACCTTTGTCCAGGATATGGGCGAGGATAAGTAAGATGAAATACAACTCAATTACCTTTAAGCTACTGTCCCTTATCATTGGCGCCTTTATAATTAGCGCCATCGGCGTTTTATTGACGGCAAAGTGGCAGCTCAGCCGCATTATCGACCACAGCCAGTCTGCGGTATATGCCGAAAAGATCGCGACAATCACCGATTCTCTGGAGCGCAGTAACACGCGGTTGCAAAAGACCGGCCTGGTGGACGCCTATAGAGATGACTTTCAGCAAACGGCTTTGCGGGATCTGCGCCAGTCCTATTACCGGCGGCCCGGCCACGCCATCGTCCTCTTTATCCTCGCCGGGGACGGCGGGGTGGTGATGCAGCCGCAGCTGCCGGCCGGAGATCAACGCCTCAGCCGGGCGAATCTGGCCGAAAAAATACCGGCCGCCGTCGCCGGCGAATTTAATTATACCGCCCAGGGCCGCCAATACTGGTGCGTCTTTCAACGCTTTCCCGCCTGGCAATGGATAATCGGCTATACCGTTCCTCTGAAGGTAAAATATGCCGATGTCCGGCAGTTCATCGGACTGCTTGCCGCGATCATGGGGGGCATTGGTCTGGTTACTTTGCTAGGCCTCCTCCTGATTCTGCATCGTGCCATCATCAGGCCCATAATTCACTTGACCAAAGGCGCCAGTGCCATTGCTGCCGGTGACCTTGAACGGCCGATTGAGAGCGGCGGCAATGATGAGATAAATGACTTGAGCCGCAGTTTCAGCGTCATGCGGGATTCTATTCGCCGGACGATTGTCGAGTTGAGAAACGAAAATAGCCAACGGCGGCAGGCCCAGCAGGATCTGGCTGAAGAGAAGGAACGTCTGATCGTCACCCTGCGCAGCATTGGTGACGGTGTTATCACCGCGGATACCTCCGGGCGGGTTGTGCTGCTCAACAAAGTGGCCGAGCAGCTCACCGGTTGGACTCTGGAGGAGGCTGCCGGCCAGCCCCTGGAAGAGGTCTTTAACATTATCAACGACCAGACCGGTGAGCGTTGTGAAACTCCCTTCGCCAAGGTTATTGCCAGTGGTCAGGTTGTTGGCCTGGCCAATCACACCTCTCTCATTGCTAGAGACGGCCGCCGGAGCAGTCTGGCCGACAGCGGGGCGCCCATATTTGACGCCGATAGTAATATTATCGGGGTGGTTATCGTTTTCCGGGATGTAACTGAACAAATTATAACAGCCAAGGAATTGCTCAAGGTCAAAAAGCTCGAATCCATCGGGGTGCTAGCCGGCGGTATCGCCCATGACTTCAATAATATCATCATGGCCATTATGGGCAATATCAACCTGGCTCTTTTTGATGACAGCCTGAGTGACAGAACCAAAGGTCTTCTCTCCGAGGCCGAGAAGGCCATGATGCGGGCCAAGGATCTTACCCAACAGTTATTGACTTTCTCCAGGGGTGGCGCTCCCATTAAGGCGGCGGCTTCTCTGGAGGCTGTAATCATGGATTCCGCCAATTTTGTTCTCCATGGTGACAAGGTGGCCTGCCGTTACGCTATTGCCGATGATCTGTGGTTGGCGGATATTGATAAGGGCCAAATCAGTCAGGTGATTCAGAACATTGTCATCAATGCCGCTCATGCTATGCCTAAGGGCGGGATAATTAACATTGGCTGCGAAAATGTCCCGGCCGGTAGCGCCGATATTCCGCTAGGCGCCAGGGATGGTGATTTCGTCAAGGTGGTTATTGCCGACAGCGGCGTTGGCATACCCGTTGATGTGCTAGAGAGAATATTTGATCCGTATTTTACTACCAAACAGAAAGGCAGCGGTCTGGGGCTAGCTATAAGCCAATCAATAATCGGCAAACACGGCGGTCATATCCTGGCGGAGTCCAGGGCCGGTATTGGCAGCTCTTTCAGCATTTATCTGCCGGCGTCAGAGAAACTAGCGGCTGCCGCCAGGTCATTGCCTGATGTTGCAGCGGCGGTTGCCGCGCCCGCCAAGGCCAGGATATTGATAATGGATGACGATGAGTTGGTGCGGAATGTGGCCGGGGCGATGCTCTGTCAATTGGGGCATGAGGTGGAACTGGTCGCAGATGGAGAGGAGGCGGTAAGGGTCTATGGGCAGGCCCAGGAAAGCGGCGGTAAATTTGATCTGGTGCTTATGGATCTCACCATCCCCGGCGGTATGGGCGGCAAGGAGGCGGTGCGGGGTATTCTTGACCTTGATCCTGCGGCCAGGGTCATTGTCTCTAGCGGCTATTCTAATGACCCGGTGCTAGCCAGCTTTGCCGAATACGGCTTCTGTGCCGCCATCGTCAAGCCCTACAGACTGCAGGAAATGGCGGTGGTGATTGGTCCTATTCTGGCATCTTAGGCGGAAATCGCCCGCATACCGAATTTTGTAAAGGTGTTGACCTCTTATGGGCCATGATTTACTATCTCACCAGATTATTAGGGCCAAAAGATATTATTTCTCGTTTTTACGAGACCATCATATATTCCCTGTGTCGGGAATCTATTGATAGTCTCAGATCCCCGAAATGTTTGTTGCCAAGAAAACGAATGGAGTGACTATGATAAAAAAAATGATGAGTTACGCCCTGGGTGTGCTTCTGTTGCTAGCTGCGTTTCCCGCTCAGGCCAAGGTGGAAACCCGGCAGGTGCAGACTATGCGGCTAGCCGCGTCTCCCCTTGATACAGCGGTATCAGCCAATGGCAAATTGTTTTTTGTCTTAACCGGCGAAAAGGCGGTGGAAATTTATAACGCCAACGGCCGGCATCAAGATTCCCTAAAATTAAACGGCAGGTTTGATCATATTGCCGTGTCTCCCACCGGTGATACCCTCTTTTTGACGGATACCGCCAACAGGCAGGTCAAGGTGCTGCGGCTCAGTTTCGTGCAGGATATTGACATTCAGGGTTCTCCCTTTAAAGGCCCCGCCGATGCGCCGGTGGTAATTACCATATTCAGCGACTATCAATGACCTTATTGCGCAAGGGTTAATCCCTTACTTGAGCAGGTGCTCAGGCAATATCCCAAAGAGGTTAAGCTAGTCTATAAGGAGTTTCCGCTGCGCAGCCACCGCTTTTCGGCAATGGCGTCCCTTGCTGCCATTGCTGCCGGACGGCAGGGTAAATATTGGCAGATGCACGATAAGATTTTTGCCAGTTACAGCAGTTTGACAGAGAAAAAGCTCAAGGCCTTTGCCATGGAACTGGGCCTGAATATGTCTCAGTTTGAGCGGGATAGAAACACGCTGTCCGCTAAACAGCGTGTCAAGCGTGATATCCAGGACGGCTTAGCGGCCGGGGTTCACGGCACGCCAACCATCTTTGTCAATGGCCGGCTTTTGCGGCAGAGGTCTTTGTCGGGATTTACACAAATGATAGGGCGTGAGTTGGAAAAGGCGGCAGATAGATAACCGGTAATGACGGCCGTTGGTTATCGCGGGGAAAACTACAGCCAGAGGGTTTCTCCCTTGGAATTGTCGTTGCGGAGTTTGGCCAATAATTTATCTTTTTCATGTAATTTTTTTTGGAGCTTTATAACTTCATCGTTGGTAATTCTCAGTCGCTCTGCCAACGATTCGGCAAATAGACGAAAGATGGTGTAGTGGAAAACGGCGCCGCTATTCTCATTCACCTGGTCCAGATTGGAGCAGTCAAGACCGAGCAGCATGGTCTTGGTAAGCGCCCAGACGCTGGCAGAACGCGGCTCCTGATCGATTACCGCCATTTCTCCGAATAAATCGCCGCTCCGTTGTAAAATCGCAAAAGTATTTTCACCCTTGACCACTTTTACCTGTCCGGATATCAGAAAATAGACCCAGTTCTCCTTGGCGCCTCTCCGGACTATCGTCTCTCCCGCTTCGTACGACTTCAGTTTGCCAACTTTCAGGAATGATTGCAGATTCTCCTCCGAGAATAGCTTGAATCTTTCAATCCGTTTCAGGAGGTCAAGGGCTTTGAGGTTCTCTTTCAGGTAATCTGTTTCCTGCATATTTAATTTTAACCGGGATAATTGCTCTAGTATTCAAAAAATTAATTATTTTCGTTGGTTGCTGGCAGCATGAAGGCTTGTAACACCTGGCAGTTTTTGCATATTGCCATCTTTTCGTGCCAGTTTTTTTTGGCACTGCACTCACAGATGGTGCCATTGATAAACCAACACAGTTTCCCGGCTTGAAACTCCCAGGCGGGGCAGGCCTTTTTGCGTTTAGCGGGGCAATTTTTAATAACCCAACAGGGTTTCAGAACGCCCTGCCTTGCCCTCTTTTTGGATAAGAGAAATAATATTTGCCGCTCGGCGGACACCGAAATTCGCCGCCATCCCTGTTCGTAACTATGCAGAGTTTTAATCGATACTCCCAATAATTCAGCCAGTTCTTTCTGGGTTTTTCCCAAAAATTTTCTCAAGCGTTTAAATTCTTCCTTATTCACTGGAATCTACCCTCGGCAAGTATGATTGATGAACAAGCCCGCAAGCAAGACTCATCTTGTATGGGATATTTTATATGGGATACCAGGTGTTCGTAATTCGCTGAAATCTGCCAACTCGGGCAGTTTATTGTCATTAACGGCCTGTAATAGTTTTTCCGGCGCGGTCGAAAAACTATTACTAAGCAGAGCGGGTTGGCAATATGACTCGTCGAACGACGATATAAGGTTCAGGTGCTCCCAACGGCTCAAATAGTACTCAATCATGGCCGGTAACTCGGTAAAAACCGTCTTGCCGGGTTCTGGCAGACCATAGCTTGAGCCTGCCAATTTATCGGTGGCAAGTGTTTGTGTGAGGTAAAAATTTTCTAAAAACATCAACTCCGCTGGTATTCTAGCCTCAATACTGATAACATTCAACTTCTTTATCAGCCAACCGAGGATTGCCCTACCCATATGAGCCATGGAATAAGGAATATAAATTTCCCTAGGCAGGCGAAGCTGTAAATAGGACTTTATTGTTAAGATCAGTTCGGAGAGATCAATTGGATTATGATCGACAAAATTGTAAATTTGTTGGGAAAATTCATTCCTGTGGTCAAGGATATAATGGACAAAAGGTGGTATCTTATGGGCGTTGGTGTATGAATGCAGGATGCCGTGTTTGGTCATCATAAACGGCATTGCCTGGTCGGCGATGGAATAAAGCAGACGGTGAAATCCCTGGATCTTATGATCGTGTCTGCCGTAAACCACGCCCAGTCTGATTATTGTACAATCCAACCCCTCGTTTTCCCACATATGCCGCAGGGTCAGCTCTGCCATGAGTTTTGATTTGGCATAGTTGCTGAGAGCCGGGGTTAAAGGCAGATTCTCATCTTCAGATAAATCCAGACCGTTGGGCATGGTGGCGGATGAGCTGAAGTGGATATACGGGATATTTAGGCTGGCAGCGGCTCTGGCCAGATTAATACTGCCGATATAATTTGTTTCCAGGGATAGTTGTGGATCCGAATCCAGGGATGCTATGGCGGTGTTGATAATAAAATCAGGTTTGATTTTTTTGAAATATTGCTTAATGTCATTAGGAACGCGCAGGCTTAATTTTTTGCTGTTTGGCGAAAAAAGCTCAATATCCCGGCTAGCTATTTTTTTAAAATAATAGGTGATCGCTCCGCCGATGAGGCCGGAGCCTCCTAGCAGGACGCCTACTTTTTTTGCTGCTATTATACTTGGCATTTTGTGGGCGGTGGCATATGTATTTGTTTGGAAAGCCTTCTCAAAATTAATTTAGTAAAGATTAACCGGCAAAAGGTCAAGAGAAATATATCTGTAACTATCGTCGTATAAAAACGATGCCACTCAGCGTGCTGCCTGAAAGTAGCGATAACCACAGAGCGTATGTCTTATGTCAATATATAAGAAAGATGACATGGCCAAAGTCTTAAAGGCTGTTAAACAGGCGGATCCGCCGCAGATATATCTGATTTTTGGCGACCGTTTCCTTTGCCGAAAGGCAGCCGGCGAGGTTGTTGCCGCACTTATTCCGGAGGCTGCGGCCAGGGCCGACGCTGTTAATTTAATTGACGGCGACCAGGAGGAGGCGCTTAAAACATTGGGGCTGCTTAAATCTTACAGCCTCTTTGGCGGCCGGCAGATATTCCAGGTAAACGGCTCCAAGTTATTTCACTCCAGGGCGGTGGCCAAAGGTATATGGGATAAGGCCCGCAGAGCCTGGCAAAAAAAAGATATTGACGCGGCGGGTCGTTATATCCTGCAATTGGCTGCGGTGGGGCATCTATCGGTATTAGAACTTGCTGGGCTGCCGGACAAAAATTGGCGGCGGAATTTTGGCTTTCCGAAGCCGCAGGAGTCCTTGTCCTGGATAGGGGAGGCAGTTGCCCTCTGCCCGCAAAACGATGGGGCGGCGGGGAATCAGGGGCCGCAAAATGTGGTGACGGCCCAGTATGAGGCGGCCCTGACGGCAGGAATCCCTGCCGGGAATATTTTGATTCTGCTAGCTGAAACGGTTGATAAACGCAAGAAATTTTATAAATTTATCCAGAAATGTGGCCTAATCATCGATTTGGCTGTTGATTCAGGCACATCCTCCGGGGCCAGAAGCAAGCGGGAGGCGGTGTTAAAGGGACTGATCCGGCAGACCCTGGCCGATTTTGGTAAAGATATTGAACCCAGGGCGGTGCAGGCTCTGATCGAGCGGGTGGGTTTCCATCCGGTGGCCATAGTCCGGGAGACGGAAAAATTGGCGCTGTACGCCGATGAGGCGGGCCGGATAACCATGCAGGATTTGCGGGAGATTATCGGCCGTACCAGGGAGGATGCTCTGTTTGAGTTTACCGAGGCCTGCACGGATTTTAACCTGGAGAGGACTCTGGTACTTACAGCCCGGCTCCTTGAGGCGGGAATGTATCCTCTGGTGTTGGTTGCCGGTTTGCGTAATCATCTCCGCAAACTTCTCCTGGTGCGCTCGTTGATTGATTCTGCCCGGCCGGCCTTTGTGGCGGGCCTGACTTTTGCGGTATTCCAAAAGGGGTATTTAGTGGAGCTGAAGGAGACGCGGCCGGAATGGACAGCCGAACTGCCAAGCCATCCTTATGCCCTGTATATGATGTTTGTCAAGGCCCAAAAAATGGCAGTGTCCGGTCTGCTTGACTGGCTGCGGGAATTGTTGGCGGTGGAATTAAACCTGAAAAGTTCCGGTCTGCCGCCGGGATTGGTTTTTACGAGATTTTTAATTGGAGCGTTAGCTGTAAGACAATGAGCGAAAGCAAAACTATTGAAACTGAACAGCCGGAGATTAAGGAACAGCCCAGGTTTAAGGAACCGCCTCTCTTTGAGGTGCTGCTCATTAATGACGATTACACCACTATGGACTTTGTCATTGAAGTTCTGGAAGTCATCTTTCATAAGAATGAGATACAGGCCACTACAATAATGCTTAATGTTCACAGGATGGGGACGGGAGTGGCGGGGGTATATCCCCGTGATTTGGCGGAAACCAAGACTGCCATGGTTCACGATTGGGCGCGGCATGAGGGCCATCCGTTGCGCTGCGCGATAAAAAAGGTGTAACTTTACGGCGGCTGTATCCACATATTTGGCATTACTCTGAACAGTTAAAAGAAGGTAGGAAAGATGATAGGTACAAAACTTGAGATAGCACTGGTCTTTGCCATCCGCGAAGCCAAGTCCCACAATCACGAGCATGTGACGGTTGAGCATATCCTTTTTGGTCTGTTGCAGGATGAGTTGGCTGTTGGGATTATCGAGGGCTGCGGCGGCAATATTAAATCCCTGCGGCATAAGCTCGAACAGTTTTTTAATAAAAATCTTTTAAATGTCAATATTGATAAAAGGTTGGAACCTACGCAGACCATTGGTTTTAACCGGGTTTTGCAACGGGCTATCGCTCATGTCCAAAGTTCTGGCAAAAAAGAGGTGGATTCCGGGGATGTGTTGGTGGCGATCTTTTCTGAACCGGACTCTTACGCTGCTTATTTTCTGAAGGCGGAGGGCATAAGCCGCCTGGAGGCGGTAAAATGGATCTCTCACGGTGCGGCTGATGAACGCCAGAATCAGAAAACCATTGGTGCACCGGCTAAAACGGTAAAACCAGTCAAACAGGAGTCCGCCCTGGAAAAATTTACCGTCAATCTGGCGCAATTGGCGGCAGACGGCAAGCTCGATCCCTGTATCGGCCGGGGGCCGGAATTGCAGCGGGTCATCCAGGTTCTTTGTCGGCGGCGTAAAAATAATCCCCTTTTGGTGGGGGAACCGGGCGTGGGCAAAACCTCGTTGGCGGAAGGGTTGGCCCTGCGGATTCATGCCGGCGATGTGCCTGAGCTTATGCGTAATGATGTTATTCACCTGTTGGATATGGGTGCCTTATTGTCTGGAACCAAATATCGGGGTGATTTTGAACAGCGCTTAAAGGCGGTATTAAAAGAGGTGAAAGCGGCCGGCAATATAATCCTCTTTATTGACGAGATGCACACCATTGTGGGGGCCGGCTCTACCGGCGGCGGCAGCATGGATGCTTCCAATCTGCTTAAACCATCGTTGCAGGACGGTTCCCTTAAGTGCATCGGTTCGACAACCTATGAAGAGTATAAAAATTATGTGGAAAAGGATCGGGCCTTATCGCGGCGTTTTCAAAAGGTGGATGTCGGAGAGCCATCGGTGGCTGAAACCGTTGAAATATTAAAGGGGCTGCAGGGGCGTTACGAGAAGCATCACGGCNNNNTAAAATATGTGCCGGAGGCTCTGGAAGTTGCGGCTGAATTGGCGAACCGCCATATCAATGACCGCTTCCTGCCGGATAAGGCCATTGATGTGATTGATGAGGCTGGAGCTGCCTGTCGCCTGGTCGTGGGGCGCAAAAAACGGCAAATCACGGTGCGGAATATTGAGGAGGTTGTCTCGCGGATGGCCAGGATTCCCGCCAGGACAGCTTCAGCCTCCAATACCGCGCAGCTTAAAAATCTCGCCAGGGTTTTGCGGGACAACATATACGGTCAGGATCAGGCGGTAGCCACCCTGGCCACGGCGGTAAAACGGGCGCGGGCTGGTTTGGGCAGCCCGGAACGGCCTACTGGTTGTTTTCTTTTTGCCGGGCCTACCGGGGTTGGTAAGACCGAGGTGGCCAAGCAGTTGGCGGTCGCTCTGGGGATTAATTTCAGCCGCTTTGATATGAGTGAATATATGGAGAAGCATGCCGTGGCCAGACTGATAGGGGCGCCGCCGGGATATGTGGGGTTTGACCAGGGCGGTCTGCTCACCGATATAATCCGTAAGCACCCTTACAGCGTTCTGCTGCTAGATGAGATCGAGAAGGCTCATGAGGATGTTTTTAATGTTCTCCTGCAGGTGATGGATAGTGCTACTCTCACTGATAATAGCGGCCGCAAAGCCGATTTTCGCAACGTGATTTTGATAATGACCACCAACGCCGGTGCCAGGGAAATGGCTAGCCAGGCGATTGGTTTTACCTCCGCCCAAAAAGATCAGGGCCTAAAGGCGATTAAGCATATCTTTTCGCCGGAATTTCGTAATCGCCTGGATGGGACAATCTTTTTTAATCAACTTGAGCTGCCGGTTATTGAGCGGGTGGTTGACAAGCTGATCAGGGAACTGCAGGCTCAACTGACGGAGAAGCGGGTGCAGATAAAACTGACGGCCAGGGCTAAACGTTGGTTGGCCGGTAAGGGCTATGACCCCAATTACGGAGCCAGGCCTCTGGGACGGTTAATAATGACCGAAATTGGTGATGTCCTGGCAGATGAGATTCTCTTCGGAAAACTGCGCCGGGGCGGCCAGGTTCGTGTGGGTCTGAAAAAGGACAAGTTGACCTTTGCCTTTAAAATAGATTAATGGTATAAAGCCGGACTGACAGGCGGTTGCTATTTTAAATAATTAATAAATCAAACCTGTTATGTTGATATTTTTAAAAATAAAAAATTAAGGAGATGCACGATGAAGATGAAAACAATTTTTTGCTGTTTTACCGGTTTTGCCATGGCTTTTTCTCTCACGGCCTGCGGTAATAATCATAAGACTGCTGAACAGAAGAACACCGCTAAACCGGCGGTGGTGAAAGAGGCGCCTGCCAAGGCCCCGGTGGTATCAGCGGCTGTAAAGGGCAAGGCCGTGCCTGCCGGTGATTTTGCCTCAGCCGCTGCTGCCGGCAGAAAAACTGATGCTATGATGTCCGGTGGCAGCACCGGCAGTGTTGTGCCATTTGCCAATTTAAAAATCACCAAGGCCAAGGGCCCTGACGCGCAAACGGTTGGTGAATTATTTGCCAATCGTAAAAAACTGGATACCAAGACCGTTACAGTTCGAGGCCAGGTTGTCAAAATTTCTCTGAATATTATGGGCAAGAATTGGGTTCATATCCAGGACGGCACCGGTAATCCCAAGAGCAACACGCACGATCTGGTAGTTACTACCTTGGACACCGCAGCTAAAGGCGATATCGTTACCGTTAAGGGTGTGGTGGAGGCGGACAAGGATTTTGGCGCTGGTTATAAATATACGGTAATCGTTGAGAAGGCCACTTTGACGAAGGACGCCGCTGCTAAAAAAGCCGCTAAATAAGCGGGCGGCAGTGACCGGTGACCGGGCCTTGATTGTAGTTATTGTTGGCCCCGGGGCATTAGGCTGCCTTTTTGCGGCCCTTTTGTCCAAGGCGGGGCATTCGGTTTGGTTCCTTGATCATGACCGGGAGCGGGCGTGTAAGATCGCCGATCATGGGGTTTGTCTGCTCGAAACTATGCCGCAGTTCCAGGCGGTAAGAGCGACTGTCAATGCTAACGAGATTGGCCGGGCGGATGTCGTGTTGCTCTGTGTGAAATCGTATGACGTGGGCAAGGCTCTTGAGATGGCGGCTCCTCTTCTGGTAGAGGGGCCGTTGTTAATTGCCCTGCAAAATGGTTTGGGGCATCACGAGATTTTGCGGCGGTGCGCCGGCCTTTCCTGGGCGGTGGGAATTACCTCTCAGGGCGCGGCGCTTGTGGAACCGGGGGTGGTGAGGCATGGCGGCAGCGGCATCACCACTCTGGGTTTTATGGATAAGGCCGGTATTGCCGCTCATCAATGTCTGGCGGAGACAGCCGCTTTGTTCGCTGCTGCCGGTTTGCCGGCCACAGTCAGTGCTGATATTTCCTCAGCGGTTTGGGATAAACTATTGGTCAATGTGGGAATTAACGCTTTGACGGCCTTATATGACTGTGCCAATGGCGAATTGCTAGAGAAGCGGCGGGCCAGGGAGCAGTTGCGGCAGGCCGTGCGGGAGGCGGCTAGGGTCGCGCGGGCCAGGGGCGTAAATATAAGCGGTGATCCGGTTGCCAGAACCGAGGCGGTATGCCGGGCCACCAACAAAAATATTTCCTCAATGCTTCAGGATATCCGTCATGGCCGGCCCACTGAGATTGAGGCGATTAACGGGGTGATTGTGCGCGAGGCGGCGGCCTTGGGTATGGATGTGCCGGTTAATCAGGAATTAACTCAAAAAATCAGGGCAATACAGGCCGGGGGATCTGTTAACAGAAACAGGAGCGTGCCATAATAATGGGAGAGATGCATGACTAATTATTTTTTTACCTCGGAATCGGTTTCAGAGGGGCATCCGGATAAGGTTGCCGATCAAATCTCTGATGCCATACTGGATGGTTTGTTGGCTGAAGACCCGCTTAGCCGGGTGGCCTGTGAAACCATGGTTACCACCGGTATGGTGGTGGTTGCCGGTGAGATAACCACCAAGGCCTGGGTGGATATTCCCCAGATTGTCAGGGCTACTGTCAGGGAGATTGGCTATAATTCCTCTGATATGGGCTTTGATTCACAGTCCTGTGCTGTTTTGACCAGTATTGACAAGCAGTCAGCCGATATTGCCCAGGGGGTCGATGAGGGAACGGGTCTTGATCTCGATCAGGGGGCTGGTGATCAGGGGTTGATGTTCGGTTACGCCAGTAACGAGACAGAGGTTTTGATGCCCATGCCTATTACTTTGGCCCATCGACTGGTGAAACGGCAGGCGGATGTGCGTAAGGCCGGGCGTCTGCCATGGCTGCGGCCCGATGCCAAGAGTCAGGTTACCATCGAATATGAGAACAAAAAGCCCAAACGGATTGACGCGGTGGTTATTTCAACCCAGCATTCCCCTGATGTGGACTATGAGGATCTGAAAAGCGGGGTAATGGACGAGATAATTAAACCCACATTACCGGCTGATTTCATTGATAAAGATACAAAGTTCTTAATCAATCCCACCGGTCGTTTTGTCATTGGCGGGCCTGTTGGTGATTGCGGGCTTACCGGCCGCAAAATTATTGTTGATACCTATGGCGGCATGGGGTCACACGGCGGCGGGGCGTTTTCCGGCAAGGATCCTTCCAAGGTTGATCGATCTTCCGCCTATATGGGCCGCTATGTCGCCAAAAATGTAGTGGCGGCCGGACTTGCCGATGAGCTGGAGGTACAAATTGCCTATGCCATAGGTATCTCCCAACCGGTATCCATTAATGTAAAC
>JAADIV010000085.1 GCA_013151175.1 Deltaproteobacteria bacterium
TGCAACGGGTTTATTTGACCCGTATATAAAAATTATGCCTTCTTCCCGCGGCGGCCGGTTTTAACCATTGACTGCGGCTAAGGTGCTGGAAGTAAAAATTAACCCTGGCAATAAATTCTGATGATGAATGTTATAACACGATTGACTTTTTTTCTGATTTTATTCACCATCTTCACAGCTCTTCCCTGTTCCGGACATGACTATATTGTCGGCCCTGGAGATGTGCTGAAGATTACCATCTATGATAACCCTGATCTGACTACAACGGTGAGGGTTGACGGCGGGGGGCAGATAGTTATGCCTTTACTGGGGCAGGTTGATGTGGCCGGCAAGACCATGGCCGGTATCGCCGGATATCTGACTGAAAAACTGGCCGACGGCTATCTGAAGAATCCCCATGTCAACGTGTTTATCAATGAATTCAAAAGCAAAAAGGCCATTATCCTGGGGCAGGTGAATAAACCGGGGCTTTATGAACTGCGCGGCTCAACCACTCTGCTTGATTTGATATCCACGGCCGGCGGTCTGACCACGGATGCCGGGGGGATCACCACCATTAAACGCAAAAAATCATCCTCCCGCAAGGCTGAAAAGATTATTGTCATTGACATGAAGCGCCTTATTGAGGAGGGCGATACCTCGCTTAACGTGCAGATTTATGATGGTGACAGTGTCTATATTGCCAAGGCCGGTATCTTCTATGTCACCGGCCAGGTGAAAAAGCCGAATTCCTATAAGTACGAGAATAATATGACGGTAATCAAGGCTATTTCCATGGCCGGCGGGCTTACCGATATCGCGGCTGACGGCAGCATCAGAATAATGCGTAAGATCAACGGCCATGAGCAGGTGCTTAAAAATGTGAAAATGGATATGGCGGTTAAGCCGAATGATGTGATTGTGGTGCCGGAAAGTTTTTTCTAACGGCCCGGACAGCCGCAGTTTCCATCCTTATTAATTAATCTGTAAAAAAATAACAGCAACCAGTTATGGAAGAAAAAGAAATCCACCTGCGAGATTATTGGCGTGTAATCCAGAAGCGGAAACATACGGTTCTGACTTTTTTATTTATTACCTTCACCGTTGTTCTCATCGGCACCCTGACCACGACGCCTCAATATATGGCCTCAACCAAGGTTCTGATTCAGGAGAACCAGTTTAATCCGCTGGCCAAATATACCTATTATTCGCAGACCGATCCTGATTTTGTGGCAACTCAGACCCAGATAATCAAGAGCCAGCGGGTGGCGGAAAAGGTGGTGTCGCTCCTTAAGCTGGTGCAGAATTATAAAACCTATTTCCCGCGGCAGCCGCATCATTTCACCTTTGTCAGCGATACCGCCTCCTGGTTTAAGGCGCGTATAACCTCGCTTGTGACCTTTCTGAGGCCCGCTGAGCAGACTGTGCCCGGTACGTCCGGTAAGGTTGTTGATAATGAAAAGATGTCTGAGGCTGATATTCTGGCTCAGATGATAAGCCGGAATATTACGGTTGCCCCGGTGAAGGAGAGTAAGGTTATCAGTATCAGTTATATGTCTCAAAATCCAGTGCTGGCCCGCCTGATTGCCAATACGGTGGCTAAGGCCTATAAGGATGAAATTCTGGACATGAAGATGGCCACCTCCAATGATACCATCAAATGGATGAATGAAAAGGCGGCTCAGGAACAGGCTAAGCTGGCGGAATCGGAAAAAAATCTTGAGACCTATATGCGTCAGAAGGACATTGTGACGGTGCAGGATAAAGTCGCCGTTATCCCGCAGAAATTGAGTGAGTTCAGTACTCAGTTGAGTAAGGCCCAGGCCAGGCGTAAGGAGCTGGCCACGGTATATAAGCAGCTGCGACAGGCCGGCAGCATCGCGGTCATGGAAACTATCCCGGTTATTGCCCGGAACCGGACAATCCAGGCCCTGCAGACGCAGGTGGTCATCGCGGAACAGCGTGTCAGTGAATTATCTAAAAAGTATGGGCCTAAACATCCGCTGATGATTAAGGCGCTGGGAGAGTGTGACGGCCTGATCGCCAAAAAAGCCCAGGAGTGCCGGCGTTTTGTCAAGTCGGTTTCGGTTAAAAATGAATACGATCTGGCGGGTTCCAATGAACGGAACTTGAATGATTTGCTCAATAAAGCCAAAAATGATGCCCTGAGACTTAATGAAAAGTTGATTCAGTATAAGGTGTTGAAACGTGAAGAAGAAAGCAACCGTTACATCTATGAGGCGCTGCTTGCCAAGTTGAAGGAACAGAATATTACCGAGCAGAACCAGAGTGTCAATGTCTGGATTATTGAACAGGCAAAAACGCCGTTCTCTCCGGCAACCCCGAGGAAAAAACGCAACATCCTGCTTGGTCTGGTGTTGGGGCTTTTCGGCGGCATCGGCCTGGCATTTTTTATTGAGTACCTTGATAATACGGTAAAATCTCCGGATGAGGCGGAGGAACGGCTGGGGCTCTCCGTGCTTGGTCTGGTGGAGCGCTTTGATACCGGGGCCGGCGAACTGCTGACGGAACTTGATCCACACTCAAACGTCACTGAAAGCTATAAAGGAATAAGGACTTCGCTGCTCCTGTCATCGGCCGATAAACCGCCTAAAACTATCCTGGTAACCAGTATGCTGCCCAGTGAGGGTAAGACCACCACTGTCGCTAACCTCGCCGTGGTTATTGCTCAGTCGGAACTCACTGTGCTGTTGATTGACGCCGATTTGCGCAAGGGCAGGCTGCATAAGATGTTTAACTTTGATAACAGCAAGGGCCTGAGTACCTATCTTGCCGGGATTGACGGCAGTGAAGTAATGGTGGCCGGGCCGGAGAAAAACCTGAGGATTATTCCCTCCGGCCCGGTGCCGCCCAATCCCTCCGAGCTGCTTGGTTCCCGCAAGATGAAAGACCTGCTGTCGTCGGCAGCCGAGAAATTTGATATAATCATTTTAGATTCTCCGCCGGTCATGTCGGTAACCGACGCCCTGATTCTCAGTAAAATTGTCGATGGTACTACAATTGTGATCAAGGCGGGTGAGACCACCTATGAGGCGGTTGAAAGGGAACTGAAATCCTTTCGGGAACTGAATTCTCGTATTTTTGGTATAGTTCTTAATACCGTTAACCGGGAAAAAAATGATTACTACAACTATTACGGCGATTACGGCCGGAATGATTGATCTGCACTGTCATATCCTGGCCGCTATTGACGACGGCCCTGCTGCTATAGAGCAGTCAATCGCCATGGCCCGGATTGCCGCCGCCGACGGCATAAGCCGGATAGCCGCCACCCCGCATATTAAAAATACGCTTCATCCCCCGGATATAATCAGGCTGGGAGTGGCGCGTTTGAACGCCGCTCTTGCCGAAAGGCGGATTCCGGTTGAAATAGTGCCGGGCGGCGAGGTCTATGCTGTTCTTGATCCCTTGCTGTTAGATGGTTACAGGCTTAACAACAGCCGTTATATTCTCATTGAATTTCCTCATACCCATCTGCCGAGAACCGCCGGCAGCCTGCTTTTTCAGCTGGCGGCCCAGGGCTTTAAGCCGATTATCGGTCATCCGGAACGAAATCCGTCAATTATCCGTAATCCTGATCTGCTGCTGAACCTGCTGAATTCAAACGTGCTGGCCCAGGTCACTGCCGGCAGCCTGACTGGAGATTTCGGGGCGCAGGTGATGGAATGCGCCTGCTCTCTCCTGAAACAGGGGGCGTTCAGTTTTATAGCCTCCGACGCCCACTCGGTGAAGCACAGACCACCGGTTCTCGCCGAAGGGGTTAATATTGCCGCTGGAATTATCGGCCGGGAAAAGGCCCTGGCCCTTGTTACCAGTAATCCGGAGGCCGTCCTGGCTGGAAAACCTGTTCAGGTATAATAGCGTCTGCCTGTTCGCACAGCAATGTGGTACTCTGTTCGGTAAAATTAACTGTTCATCGACGGCTGAACAGTTACAGTTCACAGTTTAGGGCAATTTTTCGCTTACTGCTGAATTATTGTTAGAGGCTGGAATTAATAATGACAGTTTAAACCTTCAACGTTATTATAATCCTGTCTGTTGGTTCTTGTTTTTCCTCTTAGTGTCCCCGGTTTATAGGTGTGGAGAATATTGATGGTTCGTGAACATTTTAATTTGCTTAAAAGGGTGCATCAGGTTCTTGATATGAGCCTGGTTTTTATCGCCATCACTGTTGCCTGCTGGATCAGAAATGGAAAGACGACCAATGATTTCAAACAGTTTTTCTGCAGTCAGAACTATTTTATGGTCCTGCTGACCATGCTGGTTGTCTTTTATCCCGTTTTTAATGCCGTAAGGCTCTATGAGCCATACCGTTATCAGACATTTGATAAAATCTTTATCAAAACCATCAAAGGCGTCATGGTGGGCGTTACCTTGTTGATCTTCATTCTGTATATGATGCATATCCAGAACGTAAGCCGCTTGATAATCGGTATCTTCATTGTCCTGGCCATGATATTGCTTGTTTCCAGCAAGGCCTTTATCTTTTACAGCCTGCAGTCTTACCGGAAAAAAGGATTTAATTTTAAAAGGGTTCTGGTCATCGGCAGCCGGGAAAGGGCCAAGGAGATAATCAAGAATATTTTTAACAATCCCCAGAGCGGTTACCGGGTAATCGGCTGTCTCGATAATGATGAGCAACGTATTGAAGCGGAGGTCGCCGACGGTATACATATTATCGGCACCTTAAAGGATTATGAAAAAATTATTCTTGAAAACACGGTGGATGAAATTATCTTCGCCATGCCGCTTAAAAAAATCGACCGGGTTAACGACTATATTGCCTTTGCCGAAAATGTCGGGGTAAATATTCGTATTATGCCGGACTGGCAGATCCAGAAGGTAATGTACCGCCCTGAGACCGCTGCGGTTTATTTCGATCAGTTTATCGGCATGCCCA
>JAADIV010000203.1 GCA_013151175.1 Deltaproteobacteria bacterium
CTTTAATTAGGTTGAAGCCCCTTTTTTTTTGTTTTAACCATGTAGGGGCGGGTTTGAAACCCGCCCATTATCAGGGTGCCCACGAGGCCTGCCCCTACACCTGTGCGGTAGGACGGGTTTAAAACCCGCCCCTACACCTGGCCCCTGATACGTTTATTCATTCTGGAAGCGCCTGGCAATCTTATGAAACTCACGCTCATTCTCCAGAAAGGCATCAACTACATCCGGGGCAAAATGTTGGCCCCGGCCTTTTACAATGATTTCTTTTGATTGATCATGGCTGAAGGCCTCCTTGTAAACCCTTTTATTTACTAGGGCGTCATAGACATCGGCCAGAGCCATGAGTCTTCCTGAAATGGGAATATTTTCCCCGGCAAGTCCGGCGGGATAGCCGGAACCGTCCCATTTCTCATGATGGGTGTAGGCAATTTCTCTGGCATAACGCAGAAACGAGTTGCTTCCCAATTGCTTTTCCGCCCATCTCAGTGAATCGCCGCCAATAACGGGATGTTTCTTCATCTCCGCAAACTCCGCCTTGGTCAGCGGCCCAGGTTTCAGTAAAATGGCATCAGCGATACCAACCTTGCCGATGTCGTGCAGGGGGGCGGAACGATAGAGCAGATCAATTATTTCATCATTATCAAGCTCTTCCTTATATTGAGGATGCCGGCGCAGTGCCTCCGCCAATAATCTTACATAGCGTCTGGTACGGTTGATATGAGCGCCGGTTTCCGGATCTCTAAGCTCCGCCAAGGCTGACAGCGACAGGATCGTCACATCCTGGGTCTGTTGTAATTCTTTCGTTCTCGCCAACACCTTATCTTCAAGATTATGATTGAGCTTCAATAACTCCAACTCCAGTTCCTTTAGTCTGGTAATATCGGTACCGGCGAACATGACCGACTGTTCGTTGGGAAACGGGGTTATCTGGTAACGGAAGGTTCTGTTATGGCGGTTTATTTCAATTGCTTCGGCGGGCTCGCTCTGGTCGATACATTTACAGGCCAGTTCCTTGTAATCTTTGGGCAGGATCTCATGGACATGATGGGCCGGCAGGCCCAGTTCTTTAAGGAGTTTGGCAGAGGCCGGATTATGGTATAGCAGTTCCCCATTATTTTTCATTTTTATGATGGGGTGAGGATTGTTACCGGGAAAGTGCGATAGGGCGGAAATCTCCCGCATATTTTCTTCCAGAAGCAAATCTTTGTGTTCCTGGTCGTAGAGGATGGAGGCCATGGTGCTGATGAGATACGAAATTACCGTGCCTGCCAACAGGCCGCCTATGATCGCCTGGATGTAGCTAGCCGATGGTATGCGCATCAATAGAAATATCAGGACTCCGGAGACAAATCCTGCCTTGGGAGCCAGGGAGAAAAGCGCCCTATGCCCTTTTTTAAAGGCGTTGCCGCGCAAAAATAAGTTCAGAACACGGGTGTAATACAGTTCACAATATGAATATTCTACCTGAAAGCTGTCCACATCTGGTAGCAAGCGCATCCTGGCGCAGAATTTATGGACGCCGTCTTTGTCCATAAGTCTGGCCGCTAATTCATTGCTGCTATGGATGAAGACGGGAAGTTGGGCGGCAGGATCGCTTCGCGGACGGGGTGACGCCTGCCAGAGAAGCATGAATGCCTCGTGTATCTGACCGCTTTCTAGGCGGGTGTCCAACCGTATTTGTTTTATTCTCTGCCGGGTAAAAAGTTTGACAAGTTCTGGCATTTCTGCAATCGTAACTGGCGGTGTCTGATCTCCTTGATCCAGTTTTATGCGGTTTTCATTTGCCAGGACAAGCAAAGTGACCCATTTCTGTTGTTTTTTCAGCAGAGGCCGCAGGTATAATTTTTCGAGTCTTAGCGTCATCTCCGCTGCGGCCTTTACCGCCTGGCGATGGCGGATTTTTTCATTGATAAGCAGATATTTAAAAAAAATATACTCTTGTAATAGTTGGATTTGTTTGGCAAAATATGACTGAAAGTTCATTTTTTATCCGTCCTCATCTGATAATTAGTGCCTTATAACTGAATTTCTGTCATAAAAAATAATGTAACTATTCAGCGTGATACCTAAAAATAACCGGATAAGTCTGCTATGTCTATTTCTATTACGATGCCGCCTGTAGAGAAGAAAATTCCGGCAAGCGGGATATTATATGTGGTTGCCACCCCCATTGGCAACCTGGAGGATATAACCATGCGGGCCTTGCGGATTTTACAAGAGGTGGATTGTATCGCCTGCGAGGATACCAGGCACACCCGTAAATTATTAACNNTTAACGCATTTCCAGATTAGCGCTAAATTGGTAAGTTATTACAAGGGGAAAGAGGCCGGCAAATCTACAGAGATTGTCGCCCGTTTACTGACCGGGGCCGATGTTGCGTTGGTCTCTGACGCCGGGGTTCCCTGTATCTCTGATCCCGGTTATGTCCTGGTGCAAAAAAGCATTGAACATGGTATTCGGGTACGCACGGTGCCGGGGCCGTCTGCCCTGACCTCCGCCATTAGTATTGCCGGCCTGCCGGCGGCGGATTTCTTGTTTGGCGGTTTTCTGCCCGCCAAGAAGAACGAGCGTTTAAAAAAATTACAAAATTTGGTCGGGGAATCGGCCTTACTTGTCTTTTATGAGTCTCCGCATCGTCTGCTGAAATCTTTGAGCGATTGCCTGGCGGTGTTAGGCGATCGCCAGGCCGCAGTTTGTAAGGAGCTGACTAAGGTTTATGAAGATTGCCGGCATGGCTCTCTGGCTGATTTAGTCAATTATTTCAGCAAAATCACCAGGGTTAAGGGTGAGTATGTCGTTTTGATTACCGGCCGTCAAAGTGAGCCTCGTCCTGATAGCGGCGATATAGACGATCTTCTTGTCTGGTATCGTGATTCAGGTAGTTCTTTAAAGGATTCTGTGGCTCGAATTGCCGCCGATCTCGGTATGTCCCGATCCAGGGTTTATGCTCAAGCCCTTTTGATTTGGGATTGACCCCATAATTTAAGTTGTGAATCCAGCCAAAATGCACTATTTTCAGCGATATGAAAAAGGTGCAAGACTACTATTTTAAGAAGGCCAGAAAGGAAAATTATCCGGCCCGGTCCGTGTATAAATTGGCGGAGGCTCAGGACAGGTTTCATTTCCTGAAACGCGGCGGTAATATTCTTGATATTGGCTGTTATCCCGGCAGTTGGTCAATTTACGCCTCTAAGGTCATTGGGCCGCAGGGGGTGGTGATCGGGGTGGATCTCCAGGCCGGCAGCCGTACGCAGCAATCGGGACGCGCGGCCATTGAATTTATTCGCGGTGATATTATGGATGATAAAATCATTGCCGCGATTCAGGAATATCGCCCCAGGTTTAACGTGGTATTAAGTGATATGGCTCCGCAGACAACCGGCAATAAGTGGAGTGATCAGCAGAAATCGCTTAGTTTGTCGCGGCGGGCCTTTGTCCTGGCGCGGGAGTTGTTGGCCCAGGGCGGCAGCTTTTATTGCAAGGTTTTTGAAGGTGAGGACTTTAAGGAGTTTTATGACTCGGTGAGGCCCTGTTTTGCCAAGGCAAAGATTGTGAAACCCAGAAGCTCCCGCCGGGAAAGCCGGGAGGTATTTGTTCTCGGTATAAATTACACACGTGAAAGATGAAATATATGGGAGGTTGATGTGTCTGGACATTCGAAATGGAGTACGATTAAGAGAAAGAAGGGCGCCACAGATGCTAAGCGTGGTAAAATATTTACCCGTTTAATCAAGGAAATCACGGTGTTGGCCAGGATGGGTGGTGGCGATCCTGATGGTAACCCGCGGCTGCGCAGCGCGATTGCCACCGCAAAAGCGGAGAATATGCCCAAGGATAATATCGAGCGGGCTATTAAAAAGGGAACGGGAGATCTTGAGGGTGCGGTGTATGAAGAGATCGTATATGAAGGCTACGGCCCTGGCGGTGTGGCTGTCCTGGCTCAGTGTCTCACGGACAATAAAAACCGGACAGTTGCCGATGTGCGCTATTGTTTCAATAAAAATGGTGGTAATCTGGCTGAATCCGGTTGTGTCTCATTCCTCTTTGATCAAAAAGGCATGATTCAGATTGATAAGACGAAGGTGGCTGAAGAACAGCTGATGGATATTGCCCTGGAGGCCGGCGCCGAAGACATAATTGACGATGATGATGTCTTTCAGGTTCTTACGGCTCCGGAAGATTTTAATGATGTGCGTGAGGCTCTTGAAAAGAATAACATAGAAATGCTTGAGGCCTCCGTTACCATGCTGCCACAGACCACGGTTGAGATAACCGATGAGAAAATGGCTAGCCGGATTATCCGCCTGATGGACGCCCTAGAGGATAACGAGGATGTGCAAAACGTCTATGCCAATTTTGATATAGCCGATGAAATTATGGAGGCTCTGTCCTGATTCAGGGAGAAAGGGCCGCCGGGCATTTGCGTATTCTCGGTATTGATCCCGGCTCCCGGATCACCGGATACGGTGTTGTTGATGTCCGGGACGGTGAGTTTAAATTTGTTGCCTGCGGGGTGGTCAAGACGGATACCAAACAGAGTTTCCCCGCCCGTCTGAAAGAAATATACGATGGCATAGATGATGTGATTCAGGCATATAAACCGCAAATGGCCGCCGTTGAGGATATTTTTTTCGCCAGAAACCCCAAGTCGGCTCTCAAACTTGGGCAGGCCAGGGGGGCGATAATTACGGCGGTCATGAATCATAATGTGCCGTTAAGTGAATATACTGCCAAGCAGGTGAAGCAGGCGGTGGCAGGATATGGCCAGGCGGCCAAGGCTCAGGTGCAGCATATGGTGAGGGCGCTGCTTGGTTTAAATGCCCAGCCTAGTGAGGATGCCGCCGATGCCCTTGCTATTGCTCTGTGTTTGGCGAATCACCTCAAAAGTCGTAACCATTCAGCTGCACCCAATCTGCGGCCGATAATGTCGTCCAGCATACTGGATGTATAGCTGAACGGCATTATCAACCACATCTTGGGCACATCTGAACGGTTACATTCAGTGGTTCTTGCTAATTACGGGCATCACTCTGAACAGTTACTAAAAGTCTATGATAGCTTCTCTGAAAGGAATTTTGCAGTATAAGTCAACTAACCGTTTGGTTATT
>JAADIV010000133.1 GCA_013151175.1 Deltaproteobacteria bacterium
CCGGCGGCTTCTCCTATGCCAAACAACGGGCCAAGGCTCTTATCGATGCAGCCTTAGGGGGCCTGGCCATATTCCCAACCGGCCCCCCTAAAGAAATTTTGACGCATTTAGCACTATATGTGTTGGAACGGGATAAATAAATTGGCAGACAGAAAAAAAATAAAGAATAACCCGCGCCAGAGGCCATGGCTGACAGCCTCATTATTGGGGCTATTGCTCATAATCACCCTGGCAGCGGCCTTTTATTTTATCTTTTTGCGGGCCGGCTATACCACCGGCCCAGTCCGACCAGTTTATCAGTATAATCAGCCTCACGCCTCTACCAGGCTAATCATCCCGGTATCCCAAAAAAGGCCGTTTATCGCCAAAATTGCCATAGTTATCGATGACATCGGTAATCAAAAAAAGTTGGCCGAGGAGATTATGGCTCTTGACCTGAATCTCTCCTTTTCCATCCTGCCGTATCGGCCATTCAGTAAAATTTTGGCCCGAAAAGCCGTGAGCCTGGGGCGTGACGTCCTTCTGCACCTGCCAATGGAACCCCAGGACCATAAATGGAATCCCGGTAAAGGAGCCTTATTGTTATCCATGTCCAGAGCGGATATTCTTACCACCCTGACAGGTGACCTGGCCCAAGTACCCATGGCGGCGGGGGTCAATAATCATATGGGTTCCGCCTTCACTGAGAATAGAGCCGCCATGGGTACTGTTTTAACAGATCTCCGGCAGCATAAAGGCCTTTTTTGGTTGGACAGCATGACCACCCCGAGGAGTGTGGGCTTTGCGATGGCCAGGGAAATGGGCCTTGTCAGCGCCAGGCGTGACATATTTTTGGACAATATCCAAAAATCGACTGCCATCATCAAACAACTTGATAAATTGGTGAATCTGGCCCGGAGACAGGGCCACGCTATCGGTATAGCCCATCCACACCCAGAAACTCTAAAGGCCCTGAAGCGTTATCAGTACACCCTGCGGCAGAAAGTTCAGCTAGTGGGAATCAAGACAATAATGTTGATGTAGTGTGGGCCGTAACCTTATTTGCCTGGCACTATTGCGTGCGCCGACTCAAGAAGACTGCTGAGAAAAACTTTATAGTTGTTAGGGAGTGTACGATTTTTACGGGTAACGATGTAAAATGATCGTTTCATGGTTATTCCCTTTATCTTTATTTCTTTTATTTTTCCACACTCCAAGTCATCGCTGATTGAGATCCGCGAAAGGATGGAAACTCCCAGATTGGCTTTTATAGCCTCCTTAATAGCGGCGTTTGAGCCAAAAACGGCGACCGTATTCAGCTGCCCTTTGCAACCATTTTTGAGCCAAAATTTTTCCATTGAGGTTCTTGTTCCCGAACCCTTTTCCCGACTTAAAAAAGGGAGTTTTACCAACGTCTTTAAGGAAACACTGGCAGCTTCTCTGCTTATCGGCGCTGCCAAAACTAACTGGTCTTCCACAAAAGGGGAAAACTTGAGATTTTTAGAGGCAGTTTTTGTCCCGACAATACCGATAAGAACATCGTAGTTCAGGACATCATCTATAATTTCACTGGAGTCAGCGATTCTTATCTCAAAAGATGTTGCCGGGTGCAGAGATTTAAAGACGGTGGCCAAATGGGGCAGAATATAAGCGCCGGGGATAGTACTCGCACCAACAATTAATTCCCCAGAAACCCTTTGATCTTCCGCAGAAAGTTCCTCTTTGGCCTTTTTAATATCATCGATTATAGACAAGGCTTTGGGGTAGAGTATATCTGCCTTGCTGGTAGGTTTAATGGAGCGCCCCAACCTGTCAAAAAGCCGGCACCCAAGCCTCTTTTCCAAACCTCTGATATGATCGCTGACCGCCGGTTGACTGGTAGCAAGAAGTTCAGCGGCCCTAGTAAAACTGCCGTTTTTATAAACAGCGATAAATGTTTTCAGTTGTTTGGTTTCTATTTTATTTATCCTTTATTTTGTCAGGAATGTTTTATGGAATTTTTCACCGATAAAACGGGTACAGACACTAACAGGGCATCAATTGTAACCACTTTCATTGCATAAAAGAAGATCTTATTTTTATTTTGCCCCTGATGAGTGTTGCCCATATTACACCTTGACAATCATTTTTAAAGTAAATACTATAGCAAAAACTTATTGATCAAGCTTTATTAATAATAAAAACATATGGAGGAAGATGTGAATATTTTTAAAAATAAAACACTTACCAGCCTCGCTCGTACCTGTGGTTGAGCTGCCAAAATCGGTCCGACGGATCTGTCGGACGCGCTTTCCGGGTTAACTCAGTCATCTGACCCCAATCTTCTGGTTGGTATTGAAACGGCTGATGATGCGGCGGTCTATCAGTTATCCGCCGAAACAGCTATGATTAATACCGTTGATTTCATTACCCCGCCGGTAGATGATCCATATTGGTTTGGGCAGATATCGGCGGCAAATTCAATTTCAGATGTATATTCCATGGGCGGCAGGCCGGTGACGGCTCTGAATGTCGTGATGTTCCCATCCAAGCTTCTGGATATGGGCCTGCTGCGGGACATATTGTGCGGCGGACACGATAAGGTCGTTGAGGCCGGGGCCTGTCTTGTCGGCGGGCATACCGTGGATGATGAAGAGCCCAAATATGGTCTCTGTGTAAATGGCGTAGTCCACCCGGATAGGGTCATAACTAATGCCGGGGCAAAGCCTGGAGACGCCCTGATTCTCACCAAACCAATTGGTTCGGGAGTGTTATTTAACGCGGTTCGTTCCAAAAAATTATCTTTTAAAGATCTGGAGCGTGATGTCCTGCCGCAACTTGCCGCCTTAAACGGGCCGGCAATGGAGGCGGCCCTGCAATTCGACCTCCACGCCTGCACGGATGTCACCGGCTTTGGTATCCTTGGTCATTTACTTGAGGTCGCCAACGGCTGTGACGCAAAGGTGATTGTCAATTTCAGGCAGCTGCCCTTTTATCCCTACGCCATGGATATGTATAAAAAGGGAGAGTCCACCGGCAGCAATAAGGCCAATCGTCTTATGGTGAACAAGCATAGTCTCGAAGTTCACGTATCGCTGAACCAGGCGGAGGAAGAGTTGCTGTACGACCCGCAAACATCAGGCGGACTAATCATTGCCGTCCCCGGTGCTGAGGCCGATGAACTTATTAAGATCATCCATAATTCCGGGGTATCCACGGCAGTAAAAATTGGTGAGATTGTCGATGGCGCCGCCGGAATAATTGTCGAAGCCTGATGAGCATCTACTTGTTGGTCGGCGCTCTGGGGGGAATCAGCGGATTTCTCTCCGGCCTGCTTGGCATTGGCGGAGGCATTGTTATGGCGCCGCTCCTGCTCTTTGTTCCCCCTATATTTGGTATTGCCGCGCTTTCCATGCAAACAGTGGCGGGACTGACCATTGTCCAGGGGCTAGCAGGGTGCCTGGTTGGCGCTTGCGTCCATAAAAAATTTCATTTCGTCTCAAAAGAGCTTTCCGCTTATATGGGCGGCGCCATATTTTTAACTGCGGCAGCGGGGGGTGCCGGGGCCGGTTTTATCTCAAACGATATTCTGCTCTTCATCTTTGCCGCCCTGGCCTTTACCGCCGCATTTCTCATGTTACTGCCTGTTCCGCATGACAGCGAGAACCCGGATGCTAGCACCATAAAATTCAGCCGTTGGCGGGCAGTTACGGCCGCTTCCGGGGTGGGTTTACTTGGCGGCCTGGTGGGCCAAGGCGGCTCATTTATCCTCATCCCCCTGATGACCTCCTATGTGCGCATCCCAACGCGAATCGCCATCGGCAGCAATTTAGCCATAGTTTCTCTTTCCTCCCTAGCCGGTTTTATTGGTAAAGCGGCAACAGGGCAAATTGATTGGCCTCTCACTATTCCCATGGTTCTGACGGTTATCCCCGCAGCCTGCGTAGGCGGCTGGGTCAGCCATAAGGTTCCCGTTCCCGCCCTGAGACGTCTGCTAGCCTTCTTAATTGCCCTTGCGGCGCTTTGGATGTGGCGCTCCCTGCTTTTCTAGGTACCCAGTTTTTGTAAAGAGGTCACAGGGCACCGAATCCGGAGTCTCGCAGGCTCGCTTACCTGCTTCGTTATCGTCCTGCTCACGTACAAATGTACGCTTCGCAGAACGATGCCTCGCATCTCCGGCACCCTGTGACCTCTTACTCTCCAAAGGAGCCTTGCCGGGTTAGTCGTCTGTCGCCCTGTGACTGGTTACCAGTTTTTATGTTTCTCCAGGCTGATAGGCACTAATCTTTTGTTGGGCCGATAACCACCTGATTACGGCCGCTGTTTTTCGCCTGATAGAGGGCTTTGTCAGCTGCGGCAATTAACATATCCGGCTGACTGTCACGGGGGGGGGTCATAGTGGCAACGCCAATACTGACGGTCAGGATATCACAGATACTTGAGCTTGTATGCCTAATCCTTTTGGCTCTTACCCGGTCAAGGACAGCGTAGGAAATCTCCGCAGCGCCGGACAAAACGGTTTCGGGCAGGATAAGGGCAAACTCTTCCCCGCCGTAGCGGGACGCCAGATCTCCCGGCCTGTTTTCCATATCTTTTAATATGTCGGCAATGACCTTTAGGGTTTCATCGCCGCCCTGATGGCCGTAGGTGTCATTATAGAGTTTGAAAAAGTCGATGTCCAACATGACAAGAGAGATGGAACCAGAATTACGCATTGCCCTATTCCACTCCTGCCGCAGGGTGTGATCAAATTTACGGCGATTAGCAATATTGGTCAGGCCGTCCAGAGAGGAGAGCTTTTCCAGAGCTACATTGGCTTCGTGCAACTGCCTTTGACTTTCCTGTAAGGCTAAAAAGGCCTCTTCTTTTTGTTTCTGATTTATATAAGCCTGGGAGTGAGAGCGAATACGGGCAATTAATTCTATTTTATCCGGTAATTTTACCAAATAGTCATTTACTCCGGCAGCAAAGGCCTCACGCTTGGTTTTTGACTCTTCCCGGCTTGAGAGAATAATAATGGGAACATCAGCCGTCTGTTGATTAACCCGGAAGAATTTTACCATCATCAGACCGTTTATTTCCGGCATGATAAGATCCTGCAGGATGATGGTTGGCCTAATCTTATTGGCAATCTTCATCGCTTTGTTGGGATTGGCACAATAATGAAAGTCAATGTCGGCTTCATCAGATAAAGCGAGGCGTACCGCCTCCGCGACCATTGGTTGATCGTCAATCAATAGTACGGTTATCTTATAGCTCTTCAACGGTTGACAACCTTTACCAAACAATGTTGGCCGCTTGCCAGTTTTTATTATTTTACGCTGTTTAGCCATATCGTTATGTTAACTCTATAATTCTAGGGCCGATTTCTTGCAACGATAATATTTCATCGGCAGCGCCCATATCCCTGGCGGCCTTTGGCATACCGTAAACAACGGAACTTTCTTCGTCTTGGGCGATGGTGTAGCCACCCATTTTTTTGATGGCAAGAAGACCTAACGCCCCATCACGCCCCATACCGGTAAGAAGTACCGCGACAATTTTACCCGACCAATGCTTCGCCACACTCAGTAAAAACACATCGACTGAAGGGTGGTAGAAATTATTCTCTGGTTTTATCGAATAACTCAAGCGGCCCTTACTGGTCATCTGTAAATGGACATTGGTATTGGCCAACAAAACCGTGCCACTCTCCGGCCGATCGGCTTCATTAATCAATTTAACCGGCAGATTGATCTGTTCGTTCAGCCAGGAAGCCAAACTTGGAGTAAATTTCTTATCCATATGCTGAATGATAACAACGGCAGGCTGATAATCGTCAGGCAGACAGGATAAAATTGCGGTCAGGGCCTGCGGGCCGCCCGTTGAGGCGCCGATAACCACCAAGGGCGGAACCGGCTTTTGCGGCAGAGAGTCAATCTCATGCCGCCTCTGGTACGGCGCTACCGAGCAGCCGATTAAATGGCCGATAATTTTTATCTTGCGCAGCAGTTCATCCCCGGCCGTATCCGCACTGTGATCCTGTAAAATTGGGGTAGCCACCACATCCAACGCCCCCACGCCCATGGCCTCAAAAACAAGGGAAGAATTGCCGGTAACCGAAGCCGTGACCACAAGTATGGCACAGGGGGAATTTTTCATGATCAGGCGGGTAGCCTCAACACCGTTCAGACCCGGCATGATAAGATCCATAAGTACCAGATCCGGCAGCTCACGCTGACAGCATTTGACCGCTTCGGCACCGTCCGGCGCACTCCACAAGAGTTCCAGGCCATCGGCAGACCGGATAATACGCCGTAGTATTTCCGCAGCTATTCTTGAGTCATTAACTATGCCTATTTTCATGCCGCTTTCTCCGGATAACCAATTAAATCATGCACTGCTTCAATAAAACTTTTGTCGGTAAAACTACCCTTGGTGAGGTAATAATCCGCGCCAGCATCCAGGCCGCGATGTTTATCTTCCTCCCGGTCTTTATAGGAGACTATGATAACCGGTAACTCTTCAAAGTCCTGCGATTCTCTTATCAGGCATAATAACTCTATACCATCCATTTGGGGCATATCCACGTCCGTGATAATGAGCGCGTATCTTTCGTGTTTCATCAAATTCCAGGCGTCAATACCATCCTCTGCCACATCTACCGCAAATCCGTATTTAACTAGCAAAGACCGCTCAACTTCCCGAACAGTAGTAGAGTCATCTACCACTAATACGCGTTTTTCCTGCCGTTTTGAGGCGCTTGGGGTATGCGTGGCAATAGGCTGCAGGCGCTTGCCGGAAATCAGATGATCAATGGCGACAACCAGATCATGGACATCAAGAATCAGGATAGGCGTGCCGTCCTCGGCAATGGCGGCGGCATTGATGCTGCGCAGCTTGCCAAGCCTGGGGGCAAGGGGCTGAACCACCAGGTCACGGATACCATACAGACGATCAACTATAAGGCCGTATGGCGTGTTATCATTTTCAAGCACAATTATAGATGACCTGTTGTCCGGTTCTTGGTCTGCCAAATCAAGCACCTGGCAGGCAGGGACAATACCAATATATTTGTTTTGCGAGATAATATACTGCCGGCCGGCCATCTCCTGAATATCTTCTCTATTCAGACGGACAATGTGGTCGATATTAACAAGGGGAAAGGCATACGGCTCATTATTTATTTCGGCAACAACGGCGCAAATTATTGACAGGGTGAGGGGAAGACGCAATTCAAAATAACTACCGTGCCCCGGCTCTGAAGATACCTCTATATTACCTCTTATCTGGCGGATAATATTGTGGACAACGTCAAGTCCCACCCCGCGCCCCGATGATTCACTAATTGTTGAGATGGTACTGAAATTAGGGAGAAACAGAAATTCAAGCAGCTCTGATTCCTTTAAATCTTTGGCTATTTCTCGTGAGACTAATTTATCCGCCACAATCTTTTTCCGTAAGGCGGCAAAATTAACACCACTGCCATCATCTGATATGGTGATACAGAGAAGTCCGGCCGCATGTCTGGCCGTTATTTTTATCGTAGCCTCCGCAGGTTTACCGGCCTTTTTCCGGACTTTCGCTGATTCAACACCATGATCAACGGCATTGGTAATTATGTGGGTCAATGGAGCTTCCAACTTTTCCATAATATCCCGATCAATCGGGGTCTCCGCCCCTTCCACCTCAAAGCGTATCTGTTTATTTTGATGGCTAGACAGATCCCGAATCAGGCGCGGCAGACCCTTGATTCCTTCGGAGAAGGGCTGCATCTGATTGGCAACCACCTCCCGTTGCAACTGATGGGAAATACCTGCGGCCTTGCATACATGGTCATCGATTTCACCTATATAATCACCGATGAAGTCGCGGCAATATTGAACTCTGTGATTCAGATATGCGAAGGAGTCCTCCAGATACGGCGGTATACCATTCTCCAACAGACGTTTGTGAATATTATTGATTTCCGCCCATATTTCTTCCTGTTTGGTTTTTAGGCGCTGGGTCTTTTTCATCAGCATGGGCAGCCAATCTGATTCTACTATGGCCTCGCCGGCCAACCCCATGAGGCGGTTCATGTTACGGGCTGATACCCTTACAGTTCGCTCTGCAATACCCGAATCTTCTTTGAGATTGGCCGTTTTGGGCGGCGGAGCGGGTCGGCTCCGGTCAATGGAGCTAGCCGGGGCCGTATCCCCGCCGTCTCCGGTATCCTCCGGAGAAGCTAGTGCAGTACGTATATTGTCAATGAATATATCATTTTGCTTGAGCCACTCTTCCAACTGGCCAATGTTTATTTGGCTAAGCCCTTTGAGCAGATCACAACCAGCCAATAAGTTATCCGTTGTTTTTAAGCTCAGAGATGAATCTTTATTCTGGAGGCCTAGCAAGATATCCTCCATGGCATGGGCCAATCTGACGATTGCGGACAGGCCAAGTATGCGGGCCGCGCCCTTAATGGAATGGGCGGCCCGCATACTTGCTTCAACAAGAATGCCGTCATCGGGATGCTTTTCCAGTTTGATTATAGCATCGGTAAGCATGACCAGATGATTTTGGACATCTTCCTTAAAAATTGCAAAAATATCGGTGGAGATAGCGGGGGCTGCCGGATCAGATTTGTCTGTCTGATTCTGATCCGGCAACCCGATATTTTCGCTGGTCTGATCCGGCGCGGATGGAACTGCCGCGCTAAGCGCGTCAATTGTATGTTGGATTATATCTTTATTCTGTTTAATGACCTGCCGCAATTGCCCGGCTTTTATAACTGTTATCTTGTTTAACTCGCCTATGCCGGCAACAATTTTCCCCCATAAACCCTGATCGTCACTTAAACCTGGCACCAGACTCAAGGCCGCGCCCAGAGCATGGGCCAATTGGACAACAACAGGCAGATCAATTATGCGGGCCGCGCCCCCTATGGAATGCAAGGCCCGATGTAATTCCCCGTAATCCACCCGTGTCTGGTCATCAGCGGCCATTGCCATCTGCTGGTTGAGCGTCAGGCATTGTTGCGATGTCTCCATGATGAAGAGTTCGAGCATGGCTATGTCATTTAAATCTGGCATTGGCAGTGTTTTATAATTGCAGTTATTCCAGGTTTCTGGTGAGTATGCGGAAGAGCAAAGCATCATCCAATAGGCTGATATCCCTATTGGGGACTGATAATACACTCTTGATATAAACGGCCCGTGAACCGGAAATAGTTGGCGATAATGGCTTGATGTCAATTTTATCGTATGGAACCGGTCCCATTACCTCGCTAACCGGAAAGACCATACTTTGACCGGCCTTCACCACAACAATCAGACGTTCCGGCGATCGGCTATATTCCCGGTGATCCGCCTCAATACGCAGGATGCCGCCAATGGAGACGCACAACTCAAGCCGGCCCCTAATATTGACAAGCCCTCTGAATATCCGGCTGCTTTTATGGGGAATACTATGGATTGGCCCCATATTAACCACCTCACGGATAAGGGCGGAATGAATCCCTAGCCATTCATGGCCAACCCGGAAAACAAATGATTTCATGGCCTTTGTTTTGGCATTAATGATTGGCAAACCGTAACGCTCTGTAAGCTGCCGTTGGTATTCTTCACTGAGCGGACGGTTCAGGAGACGGCGGCCGGCGGCAATAAAAACAGGGCAATTGCGGCAGCGAATCATCTCAGACAAACGTTCACATCGTCTATCACGTGGGGCTTTCTCCCCAATCCGACCCCAACAGCCGTCTGGGGGATTATCCGCGTTTGCTTTGGTTGGCCGTTGTTTTTCTAACATGATTTTTCGGCGGTCAAGCGCATTTCTACCCGCTGACTCCTTAACTCAAAGGCCAAGGAATTAGTTTCGTCTCCCTGCCGTTTATAAATAACAACCAATAACTTGATGGCCTCCAGAAAATTTGGATCTAGATATAATGCCTTTTTCAGCATCTTGGCCGCTTGTCTTAAATTGGCCATTTCCACAAAAATTCTGGCCATTAAGAAAAAAATATGTGGGGATGGAGCATTATCTTTACAATATTTCTCTGCCATGGCAATGGCCTCTTCATAATGCTCCGCCTCCGCCATACTTTGGATGGCCGCAAAATCAAGTGATTTGAAGGCTAGCGTTTCCTCCTCCGCCGGAATTGTAAATCTGCCGGCAGCCGCCCTGAGCCCGCTATCCGGCTGATTATTACTTGCCGCCGCCGACTTTCTGGTCAGGGCAAAGGCCATGGGAAACGATGATGGAATAAAGCCGGAGCCGGCAAAGATACCCGGCTCGGCATGACCCGTAAAAATCACTCCATCAGCAGTAAGTAATTCGTCAAGATTGGCTATGGCTCGTTTTTGGTTGTGGTCATCAAAATATATGAGCAGGTTGCGGCAAAAAATAATATCGTATTGGGCGCCGGTAACAAACAACCTCATGTCCAATAAATTGCCTCGAAAAAATCTTACCGAATTCTTAATCTTCTCTGATATAATATGTCCCGCTTTGTGCTTTTTAAAATATTGGTTTTGAAAAATCCGGTTGCGGCCACGAAAAGACTGTTTGTCAAAAATGCCCCTTTTGGCGTGTGCCAAAGCGCGGTTGCTAATATCAATGGCGTCTATGGCGAAGAGACTTGCCGGGATACCCGCTTCGAGTAGTGATATGGCCATGGAATACGGCTCTTCGCCAGTAGAACAGGGAATACTCAACAGTCGCAGTGACGAGCCGACACCACTTTTTAACCAGTTGCCGGCATATTTTTGCAGAGCGGCAAACGGGCCGTTGTCCCGGAAAAACCAGGTCTCGTTGATGGCGATCTCATCAATTAACTCGTTTATTTCACTTCTTTTGCAGATAACAAGATTGTAATAGCTTTCTCTGTCTTCAATCCGCAGGCAACGCATACGGCGAGAGACGGCATTCTTCAAAGTGCTTGTCCCAAGAGCCCGTAAATTGAGACCCATGGCATTTTTGAGCCTGTCCTCTAAAAGCTTATTAATTGTCATGGCGTAAGATTTCCCAACATGGATGCCGGCAAAAATTTATTGGGCTCAAAGAGTTGCAGCATCTTCTGCCCCACCAAATCCGCATTAATATATTGTTTGCCGCCTGTAGCTTCGGCACCCGCCTTTGCCGTATGCAGGGCGTCAGGATTGTTCACCTGCACCGATTCGTTTACTTCTTCAACCAGGAGGCCAATAACCCTGGATGATAATTTGGCGGCCAGATTGGCATAGTTGATCAGGATAATTCTGGTACTCAGCCTGGGACGGCATGGTTTATTGGCAAGCATAGCGCCTAAATCAATTACCGGAACCTTGGCGCCCCGATAGTTGATGACACCGGGAACGAAATTGGGCTGCGCGACCAATTTCTCGGGGAGCAGGTAGGGCGCTATTTCAACGATATGGTGGCTAGCCAAGGCGTAGCGTTCCCTGCCTATTTTAAACAAGATCAGCAGCATATCTCGTGATCAGGTTTTATTTTTATGGAGCTTGAACTGAGAAACGCTTTCCCGCAGGGCCTGAGTCGCGGAACTAAGCCGGGTGATTATTGAGCTGCTCTGTCCCACTGCTCCGGCAATTTGTTGGGCCGCCTCGTTTAATTGACCAACCGCCTCGTTAATTTGTCTGGCACCCATTGACTGAGCCTCAATGCCGTTATTGACTGTCTCGATGGGAGGCGACAAGGCCTCTACCTGATTAATTACCTCGGAAATCTGGTTAGAACTGATTTGCACATCGGAAAAACTGCGACGGACATTGTCCGCGAATTTCTCAATACTGGCAACGCCTCCGGCAATAGCGGAGCGGACATCATTTACCATTTGCTCAATGTCGAAGGTTGCCACGGCAGTCTGGTCTGCCAAACGCCGTATTTCAGAGGATACAACGGAAAACCCGGCGCCGTATTCCCCCGCTTTTTCTGCCTCAATGGCGGCATTTAATGACAACAGGTTTGTCTGGTCGGCAATTTTATTAATCGTCTTGGTCACCACGACAATATTATCGGCCTTCTCATTCAAAACAGACAGCCTATTGACAATCGAGACGGTTGAGTCCTCCATTTTGCGCATAATTTTGTTGATATTATTTAGACGGTTATGGCTGAGAGAGGTAGCCATCGTGGTATTATGCACCATATCGGTTACCTTGGACATAGTATCCATCAAATTTTCTGCGGTGGCAGCAATCTCCGTTGTGGAAGCGGCTATTTCGTTAGAAGCAGCGGCATGTTCGTTGACAGTCGCCTCCTGCTGCCTGGTAGAAGCGGCTATTTCCGTAATTGAACTAGTGACCTGAATACCGGAACTCTCAACGGTGGAGATGAGTTCATTAAGATTAGTAACCATCTTATTAAAACTCTTGATGATGGTACCAAATTCATCATCATGGTCATAGATCAATGTCCCGCTGAGATCGCCAATCATCAGGCTGTCCATGGCCCGGCTAATCTGGCCCAGTGGCTTGTTGATGCTTCGCACCAGGAGTACACTGATTATACCAGTCAGGAGGAGTCCTAAAAGGAGAGACCAGATAAAATAACTGCGATCCTGTTTGTAACGATTTTGTGAGGTATTATACGCCTTGGCGATACCGGAGAGATGCTGCTTGATCAGCAACGCGGTGATTTCCGAGTATTGGCTAGCCAGGGGGTCTAAAAATTTGGCCTTAAAGGAACTAAGGTGAATCGTTTTTTGAGTTCGCAATATAACCACCAGACGTTCCAGGGTATGCTGCGACATGATGGCTAGAGATTTAGTGCTGTTGAGCCAGTCTGACTCGGATGCGTGACTGCCAGCAACATGGAGGTCATGCAATTTCTGCCAATGGCTGTTTATCTGGCCAATGGCCTGGGAGACCCTTGCCTGACACTGGCTCAGAGTGATTTGCGCCAGGAGCAGTTGATCAACCGGCCTGATAATACCGGTTCGCAAGAGGTGGTTCAGGCTGTGCAATTCATTCATGGGAATAACATGGCGGTTATAGACGGAGGACATAGCGATATTACCCGTTTCTATATTCCTCAGGGCAAAGAAGCCGATACCCGCAGCAAACAATAACAAGAGACCCGTAAATATGAAAAGCCGCGTCGATATACTGATTGTTTTTAGCATAAGAATTTCCCTTAATAATGTAGTTTAACTTCCCTTGAAACCCGTATCCTGCCCTCTGGCCCCTTATTCCTGGCCCTTGATATGTACATCCAACTGCGGGAAGGGAATGGCAATGTCCGCCTCCTGCAGAGCAGTATAAATTGTCTTTAACAGCTCATGGGTTATAAGGCCCTTCTGGCGCGGATCTTCCACCCAACACAACAGATCAAAATCAATTGATGATTGACCAAGCAGCCTGAATCTTACTCTGGGGACAGGCTCTTTGCTGACCATGAGATTATTGCTAGCAGAAGACAATAAAACTTCCTCAACAGCATCCGCTTCACTGCCATATGCCACCCCGACAGGCACTTTGATCCGAAATCTTGGTATTGGGGCGCTTTCATTAATTATTTTGGTATTTGCCAAAATGGAATTAGGGATGGTTATCTGGATATCGTCTCTGGTTACAATGCGGGTGGAACGCATACCCACATCCAGAACCTCGCCTCGTTCACCACTGTCCAGGACAATATAATCCCCCTCTTTAAAGATGTTGTCCATAAAAATGCTGATGCCGCCAAAAAAATTGGCAAGCGAATCTTTGGCGGCCATGGCCAGGGCTATGCCGGCAATACCCGCGGAGGCGAAAAAAGGAGTGAGATTAACATTCCATACCCCCAGGAGCCAGACTACAGCAACAGCAAGAATGATCAACCGGATTATTTTTTTGATTATACTAAAGGCCGTGGCAGGAATTTTACGGCGCAGTAGACTCTCAATTGTGGATTGCTGCAAGGCCAGACGCATGATGCTAAAAATGGTGATGATCCAGGTCAGGAGGATGAAAGATTTGGTAAGACCGGGCAGCACAAATTGCCAGGGTTGACTAAACGCCCCTACCTCCAGGGCATGCAATATCCCCAGACCAAAAACCGTCCAATAGATCGGGCGGTGAATAACGGCAACAATCTGGTCATCCAGGTTCATCTTTGACAAAGCGGCCAAGCGGCTGAGTCCACGGCTTATGAAGAGGTCAACGGCCTTAGCCAGAATAGCGTAGATAACCAGAATGACCGCCATCTGCGAGGCCGTATTCTGGAGCAAAGGATAAGCGTTGAATAATTTCTCTAAACCCATGGGTGTCTATTGTTGTGGTAATTGTTCAATTGAGGCCGTGCGAACTACCTTCAGTCCAGTATAACAATGGAGCCACATTCTATAAAAATATTGTAATTATAGCCAGTGTAAAATTACATTGAATAAATCAGCATTTAGGAATACTATAATAGAGGTGGACTGGGATTAATTTATTTTGGTGCCACTGCGTAATTATCTTAAACTTGGGAGATTGCAGATGTTTGGATTAGGAATGCCGGAACTGCTGGTTATTCTTGTGATCGTTGTTATCATTTTCGGGGCAGGTAAACTACCGGAGATCGGTTCAGGTATTGGCCGGGGGATCAAAAATTTTAAGGATGCCGGCAAAAAGAGTGATGAACCTGACAAGGTTGAAGATTCCGATGACAAGAAGGCATAACCCTTTTGTGAGCGCCCAGAAAACCTAAGTTAAAAAAAGGAGAATATTATGTTTGGTTTAGGAACACCGGAGTTGATAGTGATATTGGGCATTGCCTTCCTGGTTTTTGGCGGCAAGAAATTACCGGAGATCGGCGCGGGTCTCGGCAAAGGAATAAAATCATTCAAAAATGGTCTGCGCGATGTTGAAGAGGGCGGCAAGAACATCCTGGAAGACGGCGTGCCGGGCGTCAAAGAGGCTATGTCCATCAAAGAAAAAGTGGACAAGGTTAAGGATTTGGGCAATGTCTTGAAGAAGGGATAGAACAACCTTAGCCGACTGCCATTTTTGAGAAATCACCCACCCTGAGGAAGAGATCAGCGATGGCGGTTAGCAGGTTGAGGCGGTTGTTCCGGACAGCTAGGTCATCGTCCATGACCATTACTTTGTCAAAGAACAGATCTATCGGCTCTTTTATCCTAAGAAGTATTTCCATGGCCGCCGGATAGTTATGGCCATCTAGCAAGGGCATGGCCTCCTGACGTATCCGCTGATAGTTGTCATATAGCTGCTTCTCCTCCGCAACCACCAGAAGAGCCGGAGTTGGGTCTGTGCCTTGATGGCCCCTGATGATATTCATCACCCGCTTGAATGAACCGGCTAGCAGCGGAAAACTGGCCTGGTGGCTGGCAGAGTGCAGCGCCTCAATACGGCAGCGGCTGTCCACAATATCATCAAAGCCGACAGAGACTACGGCTTCAACGGTCTCTGCCGGTATGTCCCGTCCTGTCTGCTCATTGACAAAACGCCCCTTGATAAAATTGACGGCCTCTTCCTGAGCGGTGTCACGAGCGGTCAATTTATCGCCGTAAAGTTTTAGGGCCGCAGCCATTACGGTGTTGATGGACAGGTTAAAACCCTTGTCCGCCAATATACGAATCAGACCAAGAGCCTGACGCCTCAGCCCGAAGGGGTCGGCAACCCCGGATGGTTTTTGGCCGATACCAAAACAGCCGGCGATGGTGTCAAGGCGGTCGGCCATACCAATAAGGGCGCCAAGAATACCCGTTGGCAGGCCGCTGCCTGCCCTGATAGGCATGTAGTGTTCAGCAATGGCCTCGGCCACCAACGGCTTCTCGCCGT
>JAADIV010000212.1 GCA_013151175.1 Deltaproteobacteria bacterium
AAAAATATCTAGCTCCAAAGCGGCAAAAAGCACCTCGGAGTACCAATAGGCTGTGCCCAGGTTCTCCAGGTATTGGCCGCCATCCATTACCGCGCCGCCGGGGTGGTTAAACATCTTCACGGTACCCCTGGGCGGTGGGATAGCGCCGTCCCGAACCAAAGGCCTTACCGCTGATCCGCAGACCCATCGGCGCCTGTTTGCGCTTATGCTCATTAATGTTCAGGCGGTGTATTACATCGGCCACAACATCCTTAGCGAAGCCCATAGCGACGATTTCAGCCGGGGATTTGTTATCTTCCAGATAGGCGGCCAGGATGGGATCGAGAATATCATAGGGGGGTAAATCATCATCGTCCCGCTGATCGGGAGCTAACTCCGCAGTGGGTGGCCGGCTGATTGTCCGATTTGGGATTATCTCGCCCGTGGCGTTAAGGTAACGGCAGATGTCATATACCAACAGTTTGGGAACATCGGAGATAACGGCCAGACCGCCGCTCATATCACCGTACAGGGTACAGTAACCCACGGACAGTTCCGATTTATTGCCGGTGGATAAAAGCAGGCGGCCAAATTTATTGGCCAGGGCCATGAGCAAATTGCCGCGAATCCGGGCCTGAATATTTTGTTCCGTGGTGTCGTGGCCTAAATTGGCAAATAATGGGGCTAATAACGCGAGTTCAGCCTCATAGAGGCCGCCTATGGGGATAACCTCGAAACCAATGCCCAGATTCAAGGCCAGTTGCCGGGCATCACGAATACTTCCCGAGGCGGTGAAAGGTGAGGGCAGAGCCACTCCCAGGACATTTTCCGGCCCCAGGGCGCGGCTAGCGATGGCGGCGGTGAGAGCGGAATCAATGCCGCCGCTGAGTCCCAAAACCACTGATTTAAACCCGCATTTCCTGGCGTAGTCACGGGTTCCCATGACCAGGGCGGCAAAGGCCGTTGCCGAAGTGTCTTCTTCCGGGAGCCGATCAATGACACTATTGGCGCTATTGCCGGCCAGGGTTTCGCTATCTATAATCAGCATATCCTCCCTGAAACTGGCGGCCCTGGCCCGTAAACAACCACCGGCATCAAGAGCCAAGCTCTGGCCGTCAAAGAGGACTGAATCCTGCCCCCCCACCTGGTTAACATAGATCAGGGGTAGAGCTGTTTGCCGGCATAGTTTCTGAAAAAAATGAAGCCTGGCGGCAAATTTACCCAGACTGAATGGTGAGGCGGCGATGTTAACTAGCATATCGGGCCGCTCATCGGGGTCACGCAGAAACTCGGAGACGGGATCAATCTCATATCCATGCGATGCGCCGCAGAGCAAGATATCCGGGTCGTCCGGCCTGTTGCCGGTACCGCCAAAATTAAATATATCCTCACAAATGGTGATACCCAGGCGGAGACCCTGCCAGGAGATGATGGAACTGGTGTGGCCCGGGGTAAAATAACGTCTTTCGTCAAAGATATCGTAGGTGGGCAGCAGCTGTTTGTGAATCAGGTGATATTCCCTGTCATTAAACAAGACGGCGCTGTTACGCAGCGGTTTGCCAATGGCGTTGGCCTTATGTCTGGTTACCAGGCCGCAGAGTACAGTGATGCCGGAAATTTTATGACGCAGGGCCTGAACATGACGCTCCTGGTCATTGATAAAGGAGGGACGGTTTAGAAGATCCTGGGGCGGGTAGCCGCTTACCGCCATTTCCGGCAGGATAATCAAGCTGCAGCCGGCGGCCTTGGCCTTATTGGCCCAGGAGCAGATGTTGGCTACATTTCCGGAGAAATCGCCAATAACGGGATTGGTTTGGACAAGGGCAATCTTCATGGCGCCTATCATAGCATATTTTTTTACCTTGACCAATATTCCTATCCATTCTAGAATTGACGGTGTTGCCTTTTATACGGTAACTGGTTTTAGCTGCTCGTAAAATGCGCTCTGCCGCGCTCTATTTTGGGGTATTGCATGAGAAAATATTTTGTTCTGGATACAAATGTTCTGTTGCATAACGCGGACGCCATCAACTCCTTTGCTGATAATTATGTTGTTCTGCCGATGACGGTTATCGAAGAACTGGATAATTTTAAATCCCATAGCGATGAGTTAGGTCGCAATGCCAGAGGGGTTGTCAGGCAGCTTGATGCTTTGCGAACCAGGGGCCGGCTTGGCGAAGGTGTCAAGTTAAGGAATGGCGGGATATTGCAGATTATTACTCACGATAAAGAAGCGGCATTTGCCGGCCTGAATATGGCGGTTCCCGATAACCGTATTCTCTCGGTGGCCTACAATCTTCATCGGAAAGGCAAGCAGGTTATCTTTGTTTCCAAGGATATTAATGCCAGGCTGAAGGCCGACGCCATGGGTCTGGGGGTAATGGATTTCGAGAAGCAAAAGGTGAATTTTGATGAGCTCTACAGCGGTAATCGCTTAATCAGTGTGCCGTCACAGGTTATTGATGAGTTTTACCAGAAAAAAGAAACCAATTATCAAGGGTTGGACTTACAGCCCAATGAGTTTGTCCTATTGGTTGATGAGGGTAATGATAAGCATACAGCCCTCACCAGAGCGCATAAAGACGGCCGTCTGCTGCCGCTTGATTCCAAGTATGACACGGTTTGGCATCTGAGAGCCCGCAGCAAGGAACAGCGTATGGCAGTTGAACTGTTGATGGATCCGGAGGTGCAGCTGGTAACCCTGATTGGTCAGGCCGGCACCGGTAAAACCCTGCTAGCCGTGGCTGCGGGGCTAGAGTCGGTACTTAACTATGAACGCTATGACCGGGTTTTGGTTTCCCGGCCCATTGTTCCCATGGGCAAGGACATAGGCTATCTGCCCGGCAGTAAAGATGAAAAACTGGCCAATTGGATGCAGCCAATTTTTGACAACCTTACCTATCTGTTGCAACAGGGTTCAGGCAAGGGTGGGCAGGAAGACCATGAAGCTTCGGTAAAGACAAAAATTGATAAGATGATTCGGGATAATACTCTGGAGTTGGAGGCTCTGACCTATATCCGGGGTCGTTCCATTCCCCGGCAATATGTGATTATTGATGAGGCGCAGAATCTTACCCCCCATGAGGTCAAGACCATTATCAGCCGGGCCGGTGAGGGTACCAAAATGGTATTGACGGGCGATCCATACCAGATTGATAACCCCTATCTTGATTCTAGCAGCAACGGTCTTAGTTACACGGTGGAGAGATTGAAAGACCAAACCATGCACGGCCATGTTACCTTGAAGAAGAGTGAACGCAGCCCCTTGGCTGCCGTTGCCGCCGAATTTTTATAAACTTGCAAAACAGGAGATTAAGATTGGATTTTGAACCAAAATGGATAGCGTGGGAAATCACCAGGCGCTGTAATCTGCACTGCGTGCATTGCCGGTCATCATCTGAGCTAGAGGCTCAGGGCCACCCGGATTTTTCTTTTGAGGAGGCCAAAAGGGTATTGGCCGATATTTCATCCTATGCCTCACCCGTCATTGTTTTATCCGGCGGTGAACCGTTGCTGCGGGCTGATGTCTTCGATATTGCCAAATATGGGGGTTCAAAGGGACTCCGCATGTGCCTGGCGACCAACGGCACTCTGGTAACCGATGAAATTTGCCGGAAGATAAAAGACGCTGATATCAAGATGGTATCTTTGAGTGTGGATGGTTCCACTGCCGGGGTACATGATAATTTCCGCAACTCCCCCGGCGCCTTCGAGGCCACTATGAATGCCGCCAGGCTCTTCAAGGAGAATGGCATTAAATTTCTGGTAAACTCGTCATTTACCAAACGTAATCAAAAAGAGATTCCCAAGGTAATGAAATTGGTGCGAGAACTTGGAGCCACCGCTTGGTATATGTTTATGATTGTGCCAACCGGGCGCGGCGAAGATATCATGGACGAGTTGATCTCCCTTGAGGACTACGAGGATATTCTCGCCTGGCATTACGAGATGGAGAAAAATGAGAAGGATATGCTGATCCGGCCTACCTGTGCGCCGAGTTATTATCGGGTCGTCCTGCAAAAAGCCAAGGAACAGGGCGATGATTTTAAGCGCCGTTCCCTGAAATTTTCTACCGGTGGTTCCAAAGGCTGCCTGGCCGGTCAGCTTATTTCATTAATGGATGTTGATGGCAACCTCCTGCCCTGCAGCTATTTCCCCTTAGCGGCCGGTAATATTCGGGAGAAATCATTCCAGGATATCTGGGAGAATTCCGGGCTTTTTAAAGAGCTGCGTGATTTTAAATCTTATAAGGGCAAATGCGGGGCCTGTGAATATGTCAATGTCTGCGGTGGCTGCCGGGCCAGGGCCTACGCTATGACCGGCGATTATATGGAGGCGGAGCCATTCTGCAGCCACACACCTATGAAGATGAAGTAACAGCTATGCCCGATCACCCGGGCACAACGAAACGTGAAAGTTGTGGCAAGGCCAATACCCTTGGCAGGTGACTTTCATATAAACTGTTAAGCGGCTCGCAACCACATCTTGGGTGCAGCTGCATAGTTACGAAAAACGGCAGATTTGCCTGACTTTTTTATTGGCATAAAAACCGAGTTAAAGGAAATATGATGGACTATACATTTTTAAAGGCCTGTAGAGGCGAAGAAACCGATTATACCCCAATCTGGATTATGCGGCAGGCGGGCCGCTATCTGCCGGAGTATCATACGGTGCGTGACAAGGTAACATTTTTGGAGTTGTGCAAAACCCCGGAGCTAGCCGCCGAGGTCAGTATTCAGCCCGTTGATATCATAGGGGTTGACGCGGCGATTATGTTTTCCGACATCTTGGTTCCCATTGAAAAAATGGGCGCGCACCTGGAGTTTAGGGAGAAGCAGGGGCCGGTATTTCCCTCTCCTATCCGTGATCAGGCGGCGGTTGACCGCCTGGGAATTCCCGATCCGGAGGATGATCTGGGATATGTGATGGATACCATTCGTATCCTGCGCCGGGAACTGGAAGGTAAGGCACCGCTTATTGGTTTTTCCGGTGCGCCCTTCACCCTGGCCACCTATCTCATCGAAGGGGGGTCATCGCGAACCTTCCTGAATACCAAGATGATGATGTATAACGATCCGGGGCTGTACAAGTCCCTGATGGATAAAATCACCGACTGCACGACAACTTACCTGAAGGGGCAAATTGCCGCCGGTGTGCAGGCGTTGCAAATATTTGATTCATGGGTGGGAATCCTGGCGCCCTGCGATTTTGCTGAATTCGCCCTGCCATATGTGAACCGGATAATCACCGAGCTGAAAAAGGTAAGCGATATTCCGATTATCTATTTCGCCAATAACGGTGCTACCCTGATCGAGCAGTCTCTGACCAGCGGCGCCGATGTTTTGGGAATTGACTGGCGGATAAATCTTAGTGATGTGGTTAAAAGGGTGGACGGCAGGGCGGCCATTCAGGGTAATATGGAGCCTCTGGCCCTGTTTTTACCGCCGGATAAACTGGAAAAACGTATTGCCAATGTCCTGGAAGAGGCCAAAGGCGCCAGGGGGCATATCTTTAATCTGGGCCATGGCATTGTGCAGCAGACTGACCCGGAAAAGGCCAAACTGGCGGTTGAACTGGTGCATAAATTGAGCCGCAGGGCCTGATTCCGGATGGTTCCCGCCCCAGGAGAATGCTATGACCTGATGTCCCAATACGGGATGCTGGACAATATCAGGGCTCATTCTCTGGTGGTGGCTAGAATCGCTGAGTTTTTGGGCCGGGAGCTTATAAAACGCGGCCTGGATCTGAATATTGATCTGGTGGTGGGCGGCGCTCTGCTGCATGATATAGGCAAGACGGCCTGCTTGAATAATGGCCGCAATCATGCCCTGCTAGGCGCCGATATTTGTAACACCCATGGGTTTAACGAGGTTGCCCCTCTGGTGGCTCAACATGTTATCCTGGCAGACGATCTGCCAGGTGAACCCGATGCCAGGCAGATCGTCTATTATGCCGATAAACGGGTTAACCACGATCAGGTTGTCAGTCTTGAGGCCCGGCTTGCCTATATTGTTGAGCGTTACGGGTTCAATGATTCCCGCCGTTGCGCGGCTATCCGCCGCAACTTTAACCGTTGTTACGAGATAGAAAAAACTATCTTTTCATACCTGGGGGAGGAACCGGAATATCTCTTGCGATCACTGCCCAGGCAAAGTGATTTTGAGATAAAGGCGGCATGAAATCTACGCAAATAGCTGTTGTTCTCTTGAATCTTGGCGGCCCGGAAAGGACTGCTGATGTGCGCTCGTTTCTTTATAATCTTTTCTCCGACCGCCTGATTATCCGCCTGGGGCCATCGTTCATGCAGAGACCTTTGGCCTGGTGGATCGCCAAAAAACGGGCTCCCAAGAGCCAGGTCTTTTACGAGCAGATTGGCGGCGGTTCACCCCTCAACAAAATCACCCGGCAGCAGGGAAAGGCCTTGGCAGCACAACTGGCGGTTCACGGCAGTTTCAGGGTTTGTATGGCTATGCGTTATTGGCATCCCTTCGCCAGGGAAGTTTTACCGGATATTGTCAGGAGCGGCGTCACAAAAATTGTTGCCCTGACCCTCTATCCCCATTATTCCGCTGCCACCACTGGCTCATCTATGCGTGATCTGCATGATTGCCTGGCCGAATTGCCGCAAAAGGTTGAGGTAGTCGAGATTTCCTCCTGGCCGGAACAGCCTGATTATATAAATTGCCTGGCCCGGAAAATAACGGCGGTGCTGCAGCAGGAATCCGCAGCTGAGATTGTCTATAGCGCTCATAGTCTGCCCGCCAAATTCATCGCTGAGGGCGATCCTTATTTGGAGCATCTGCAATTAACTATTGCCGCTCTGGAAAAACAGACCGGCAAAAAAGGACATCTCTGTTTTCAGAGCCGTAGCGGCCCGGTGCAATGGTTGGCGCCGTCTACCCCTGACACCATTCAACGCCTGGCCCACGAGGGCTGCAGAAACATCGTCATGGTGCCCCTGAGTTTTGTCTCCGACCATGTGGAAACCTTGTGCGAAATAGATATTCAATATCGGCAGTTGGCAGAGGGCCTGGGGATGAAATTTTCCCGGACTGCAGCCCTTAATGACGAAGAATCCTTTATCGGCGGCCTGAAAAAACTGGTAATAAAGGCCTGTAAGGAAAGGATGTGGTTGTAGAACAGCCCAATACCATCGAGGCAGCGGCCAATTTTTGTGCTCTGGGAACTTTTGCTTGACAGCGTCAATATGTGTTGATAGCATCGTAGTAATAATTATCGTTTTATATTTTTAATAACTAGATGAAGGTGCAATTATGAAAAAAAGTGAGCTCAAAAAGATGCTAGCGGGAGTGGGGATTGCCGGTCTGCTATCGGGGGCCGGCTTGGGCATAACGGCCGGATCGGCAATAGGAGCAAGTAGTTGAGGTAAATCAATGACTAGCGCAGGTGGTGCTAGCATGGCCGGAATGTCGGGTAGTATGGCGCAGGATGGCACGAAGATGGACAAGAAAGAAATGAAGATGGATGCTGATAACGTACCTGACAGTGCGAAGATGAAGAAGAAAGAGACGAAGAATGACAAGAAAGACGCGAAGGCAGCTGCCGGTACCAAGCATGACGGCATGAAGATGGATAAAAATAGTATGCCGATGAAACCGGCCAGTGGCAGCGGTTGAGGCCCAAGCCATTAATGTGCGGTCGCACATCATTGCATAAAATTGAATTGAAAAAGGGCAGCGTCCCCTCTTTATTCTAAGAAGCACAGCAGGAGAGTTGCTTTACGTCCTTTTCGAAGGTTTGTGCCGCCAGTTTTACGCCTTCTCCCAAGGTTAGGTAGGGGTGAAACATGGACGCAATTTCTGTAATGGGGATTTTATATTTTATGGCCAGGGATATTTCCATGAGCAGTTCACCCCCTTCCGGGGCAAGTATTGCTGCGCCGAGAAGATAATTTGTGCCTTTTTCCCTTAAGAGTTTGATGAATCCTCTGGTGTCTCTTGCGGTCAGAGAGCGGGGGACATTGTCTAAACTTAGCTTGGCGACATCAACATCAATGCCCTGCCTTGCGGCGGTAGTTTCATTTAAACCAACTCCTGCCACCTGGGGGTCAGTGAAAACCACATAGGGTAAGGTCGTATAATCTCTGGGGGTTTTGGGGCCGTTATTGGTGGTATCATCAGAATCTGCGAAGGCATTGGCAACTGCTAATTTCCCTTCGTTGGCCGCAGTATATACAAAAGCAGGATTGCCAATGACATCACCGGCTCCGTAGATATGGGGTTGGGAAGTTTGGTTATATCTATCGGTGGCGATACTGCCGTCATGGTTAAGCTCAACATCGATTTTATGAAGGTTCAGGCCAACGGTGTTTGGCCTGCGGCCCGTCGCCACAACTAATTGTTCCACTGAAAGCTGCGTATCCTCGCCGGCCATGGTATAGGAAATTGTAAACTCTTTACCCTGCTCAATCCGGGTCAATTTTACGCCGGTCATAATGGAGATGCCTTCGTCTTCAAGACAGCGGCTTAGATCTGCGGAGATATCCGGATCTTCTGTTGGCAGGATTCGCTCGCTACGTTGGAGAATGGTGACCTGTGAACCCATTCTCTGGAATAGCTGCGCGAGTTCCAGGGCAATATAGCGGCCGCCGATAATTGCCATGGACGATGGCAGTTGCCGCAGTTCAAAGGCGGTGGTGCTGGTAAGGTAATTCACCTCTTGCAGCCCAGGGATTGCCGGGACATAGGGGCTTGCGCCGGTGGCAATGAGAAAATATCTGCCCCTGATTCGCCGTTTTCCGACCTTGATCTCATGATCAGATAAAAAACTGGCATCCCCTGCAATGAATTCTATGGAATCATGGGCGCGCAGGACATTTTGGTATTTTGCCTCACGGAGCGTATCAACCAGGCGGTCTTTTTCCCGGATAATCGTCGCGAAATCAAGTTCAACTCCTTTGGAAATTACGCCTCTGAAGCGGGAGTGCGAGGCCCGCTGTATTGTCTCAGCGGCTCTGATTAGGGTTTTGGAGGGGACGCAGCCAACATTAACACAGGTGCCTCCCAGGGTGTTTCGTTCAATCATAGCGACTTTCTTGCCAAGTTCAGCCGCATGAATCGCCCCGGCAAACGCGGCTGAGCCGCTGCCAATGATTACCAGATCGTAACTATCTTTATTATTAGTTCCACAGCAATCCATGATCTGCCTCCGTTCCAAACCTCATTTTTACCCCCGTCCCCTAATTTCGTTCGATAATTTTTCCCTTGTACGGGCCGGCCTTTTTAATCGCCGAGAGTAATTGCTCATCCGTCACAGACTCATCAACAGTGAGTTTCCCTTGTTTGTCCTGACGTGAAATCTCTACCTTTGCAACTCCATCAATCCCCGCCAGGGACTTTTTGACGGCAATGGAGCAGAGGTTGCAGGTCATCCCCTGAATCTTAATGACAACGTGTTGCCCGGCGGCCAGAACGGTGCCCGGAATCAGGAACATAAAGAGCAGTAAAACATAGATGAGTTTTGTTTTCATAGCTGTTACCTCCATGGTTGCGTTATGCATATATCAGCAAGAGTATCTTCTGGAATGACAGGGAAAAGGCAAACAGCAAAATTCCCACCCAGAGGATTACCCTGGCTATCTTTTTTACACGGACATCTTCCTGACAATCGCAATCGTCCTTTTTCAGGTACAGCTTCCAGAAGGAGAAGCCGAGCATGGCGGCGGCGGCAATCAGGAAATAGGGGCGAAACGGCGCAAAAACGGCCAGTTTATCCATGAACCCCACCGAGGTTCCAAAGACAACGAAGATTGCCGGCCCGATGCAGCAAGAGGTTGCCAGGAGTGAGGCAATGATGGTTCCCGCACTGGAAATATTTTCTTTTTTCACGGCCGCTTTCTCCCAGGTTTATTTCCCCGTCCTCTGTATCCGGAGATATTCATCCACCACCTGGCGGACATCGGCAAGGCATCAACAACCTTTGGGGTTATTTGTCTTGCAGTTGCAGTTGCCGGCCTTTGATTCGGCCATTATTTGTGCCATAATCGTTGACCGGCCATGGATCCTGACATCCGCCACGATATCTTCTGCGGTATGGGTAAAACAGTAACAGACATATTCAGCCATTTTTTTCTTCTCCTGTAATGATATTGAGGATTGGACACTCTCCTATCGATTTTTCCGGCGAACACGATTCGGTAAGTTCGCTTAAGATGTCCCGCATCTTTGTAAGTTCTTCTATCTTATGATTAATATCTGCAAGTTTTGTCCGGGCTCGCCGCTCAATATCTTTGCAGGTCGTGCCGGCTTCATTACGAAGCGCCAGAAGCTCGCCGATCTCCTTGAGAGTAAAGCCTAATACCTTGGCCCGTTTTATAAGGAGGATACGCAGCACGGCTTCCTCGGGGTATTGCCGGTAACCGGAACCGGTTCTTGGCGGTTGCTCGATAAGGCCCTGACGCTCGTAGAAGCGCACCGTCTCAACACCCACCCCTGCCCGTTTTGCGACCTTGCCAATTGTAAGTTTAGCCATTAACAGCTCCTTCATCCCTATTATAGGGTCTGTACCATACTACGGAGTCAAGGGTTATTTTAAAATAACTTGGTAGAAAAAGGGGAAAAGCAAGCGAAAGTTCAAAATAGACTTGATAATCATCTAAAAGGCACCTTTCGGCAGCTATTATCAGCTATTTGAAAAATCGCAGCAGAGCGTGCAGGGTGGTAAGCGGATGAGGCGGGCAGCCGGGAATATATAAATCAACCGGGATGATGGAGTCCAGGCCTGCCGAGACCTCGCTGCTGCCGAAAAAGGGGCCGCCGGAAATGGCGCAGGCTCCTGAGGCAATTACCACCCTGGGAGCGGGCACGGCCTCAAAGGCGGCAAGCAGGGCCGATTTCATGTTACGGGTAACGGGGCCGGTGACGTGAATGCCGTCGGCGTGCCGGGGCGAAGCCACATAGGATATGCCAAAGCGGGAGAGATCATAAGCCGGGGTGGCAAGGACATTAATGTCGGCTTCGCAGTTATTGCAGCCGCCGGCGCAGACCTGCCGTAACTGCAGGGAACGGCCGAAGAGCTTTTTAAAATGTTTTTTACTATGAGCGGCCAAATCCGGCAGGGAGCCCGTGCTAGTAATCAGTTTCTCACGCTGGGCGCTTCCCAGCTCAAAATTCTGGCTGAAGGTGACAAATTTCCCATCCGATACCCGCTCGCAGATACCGCAGAAGAGGCAGCGTCCCAAATCAATACTTCCATTCTTACTGTTAATACAGTCCTGAGGACAGGCGGCGGCGCATTTATTGACCACTTCTGCGTCGCAATCGGAATGGAGTACCGGCAGGCCCCGATAACTCGGCGGTAATACTACCGGCTCCTTAGGGTATTTCATGGTGCGATACCCCTGCTCAAATCGTGTCTTAAATACCTTAAACATATATTTCCCTCTGTCCTCTGTCCCCTGTCTCCTGAATCATAAATCCATGCCGCAGTAAGATAGATTAAAGCTCTTGTTGTTAATGGGGAAATCTGAAATTTCCTCATCCCGCAGGGCCATCGCCAAACCAGACCAATTATGGAAGGATGGATCTTTTACCTTGTATCGTATGATTTTGCCTTCGGCATCGGTGAGCAGGCAATGAGACAGTTCACCGCGCCAGGCCTCATTTATGGTAACGACCATGGCTGAGGGGGCTAATTTATGGGTCTCCGGCCTGATGATTGTCTCTGTTCTACCGCCGCTGGCCAGCAGAATGTTCAGGCAGTCAAAGCTGTGGGATATTTCTGCCGCTCTGATCCGGGCTCTGGCCAGGACATCACCGGTGGGGTGCTCCCAGGGGCAGGGGGGCAGGTCGGCGTAACGCTCGACAGGGAAGTCCCGGCGGGCATCATAGGACTGCCAGGAAGCGCGGCCCGCCGGGCCTACCAGCCCAAGGCCCTCAGCCGCCTCGCGCGAGACAATTCCACATTGTTCAAAACGGGATAAAACCGTGTGGGCTGTTAACAGCAGCTCAATACAATGATCAATCTCGGGCCGCAGTTCATTAATTTTGGCCTTGATTGCCGCTAACTCCATTTTGCCGGTCGGGAGGACCGTCCCGCCGGGCCGGATTAATCCCTTGCCAAAGCGGTTGCCGCTTAACAGTAATAAGAGATTCAGGAATTCACCTCGTATCCGGCCAAAAAAGGCGGCCGGCGGTGTAAAGGCCACATCGCCGCTCATGGCGCCAAGATCGCCGACATGGTTGGCGAGACGTTCAAGTTCCAGGGCAATGGTACGGACGGTCATGGCCTCCGGGGAAACTGTAAGGCCGCCCAGGGCCTCAATGGCCTGACTGTATGATATGCTGTTCGCCATGGCCGTATCGCCGGCTATGTTCTCAACTATAAAGGGCCGCCGCAGCGGAGCGGACTTTATTAAAAGCCGTTCAATCCCCCGGTGCTGGTAGCCGTGCGATATTTCGAGATGCAGAACCCTCTCTCCGGCGCACTGAAACCTGAAATGGCCGGGTTCGATGATTCCGGCATGCACCGGCCCCACGGCCACCTCGTGGATTTCTTCACCCTCTACTTTAAAATAGGGATAACGGCCGGGGATGTCCTCTTTATAATTATTGCCGAAAACATCGGGCCGCTGGCGCCAATTCGGTTGGTAGCGTATCATTTTAAGCCACGGGTGGCCCAGGGGCCTGACCCCGAATTGCTCGGCTAATTCACGCTCAAAAAGATTAAACTTGGGCCGTTTTATGGTCAGGGAGGGATAGCTTTCAGGCAGCCTGGCGCAACCGGCGAGGAGCTGATTCTCTAAGCGCATGACGGCCAGGACAAAAAGTTTGTTGTCATCCTCATAGCCGAAAAACTGAACGATATAACCGTAGCGGGATATTTCAAGCAGCTTCTCCCTGAATTGCTCAAATTCAAAAACCGGCAGATCGGCCCGTTTAACGGCCTTGCCATTGATAATCGGCATTAAATTAAGCATGCGCTCCTCCCATCAGAGCTGCTGCCTGCCTAATCATCTCCCAAATCGTTTCCGGCATCCAGAAGGTCAGGAAAACAGAGACGGCCAGCAGGATATAGGAGGGCAGGAGACGGGGCAGCTTGTCCGGCACCAACAGATCATCTCGACTGCTTGTGCCGCTGCCGAAGGTCATGGGTATAATATGGCGGCAGGCGCCGCTGAATACCAGAAGCAGGCCGCTGATAAATATGATAATTGCCACGGGATGATGGCTTCGCAGAGCGCCGAGGATAATAAACAGCTCGCTTATCACCAGGCCGAAGGGCGGCAGGCCGGAGATTCCCGTAAAACCGGAGAAAAAGGCAACGGCGGTTCCGGGCAGCAGGCGGATCATCCCCTTAACTTGTTTAATCTCTTTGCTGCCATAGCCCAGGAGAATATTGCCGGAGGTAAGAAAGAGGCTAGATTTGATAAGGGAATGATGAATCATGTGGATAACGGCCCCAATTGCCCCCAGACCACCTAAACCGCTGCCAAAGGCGATAATCCCCATGTTTTCAATACTCGAATAGGCCAGCAGGCGTTTATAGTCGTTTTGGTGGAGAATAAACACACCGGCCACCAGGATGGAAAACAGGCCGAAAACAATCAGGATATGGTCGGAAAATCGGCCGATACCGGCGCTGGTGAGCAGAACATGAGTTTTATAGACCCCGAGGAAGGCGCAATTCAACAAGGCGCCGGAAAGCAGGGCCGAGGCCGGGCTTACCGCCTCGCTATGGGCATCCGGCAGCCAGGTATGCATGGGAGCCAGGCCCATCTTGGTGCCGTAGCCCACGATGGCAAAGATAAAGGACACCTTCAGCCAGAGCGGATCAAGAGAGGCGGCCGCTCCATTAAGACAGTTGTAAGTTAAAGGTACTTCGACACCGCCCCGGCTCATGGCCAGGATCAGGGAGAACGCGCTTAGCAGTGCCAGGGCAATACCCACCGAGCAGATTAAGACGTATTTCCAGGTGGCTTCCAGGGCGCCTTTGGATTTGTGGAGCAAAATCAAGGGAGCCGAGGTCAGGGTTGTGGCTTCGATGGCAATCCACAGCACAATAATATGATCGGCAATGGCGGCCATGCTCATGGCCGCTAAAAAAAGGAGCATTGAGCCGTTAAATGCCGGTTCATTGTGCATCTCAATTTCGTTCATATAGGAGACGGTATAAATCGATGTCATCAAATAGAGAAAAGAGGTGATAATAAGAACCAGCCCGCCCATGGGGGTCACGGCAAAGTATTGGGGCAGCATGGCCGGCAGAAAACCGCTGACCGCGGCAATACAGGCTGTCAGGTGCAGCAATCCGGCGGCAATCAGGTTAGCCCTTCCCGGCCGGGCCGGCAGCAGGAAGGCCGCGCCGCCGGATAACAGAGGTATAAGAATGACGATTTCCAGCATTAGTCCTTTAAACTCCCTAGAATCCCCGTGTCGACATCGTCAAAAGTTTTGTTGATGTGGTATAAAATGATTCCCATAATCATCACGCCGGCCAGGAGATCAAGCAGGATGCCGAATTCCAGTATATACTGTGAATGGGTTTTGTGAGGCAGAATGGCGCCCATCAGGTAGATGCCGTTTTCCAGCATGAGATAACCGATGACCTGGGTGATGGCCTTATGACGTGCCATCATCAGGAAAAAACCGGCTCCGATGGTTGTCAGTCCCGCCGGCAGCAGGAGAGCGTTGGCGGCGGGCATATAGGGGCTCAGGCGGTGGCTGATAAATGACGCCGCCATAATGATAATAAGGCCGCTGAAGATGGAGGCGTTATAACCGATATAGGGTTCAACTTCCCGGCGGTTGGCAACCTTTTTGACGGCAATATAGAGGGCTGCCGGCATGGCCGCGCCTTTTATCAGCAGCATGACGGTCAGAAATTCCAGACTTGCCGCCTCTATGCCATGTCCATGCTCAAGCGCCATGGGCAAAATTGACACCACAACTCCCTGAAAGGCCATAATCTTGACCAGTTCCATTAAACGATTGGAGGCCAGGGAAACCATGACCGAAAGAAAGACGAAGGCCAGCAGCAGGTCGGCAAAGGGTATCATAAGGGGGCTCCCATGGAAAAAATCAGGGCGAAGAAGGCCAGGGCGAAAGAGATTAAAATAAATTTAGGCACCATATTCAACTTATAGCGCGCCGTGATCGACTCGATAAAGCCGATCAGGATATAGATACTGATTATCGACAGGGCAAAAAAAAGAAAATCCTGAGGGGTTCCGCCCAGCGGGCAGAAAAGGTCGGCGATAAAGGCGCTGTAAAAAAACAGTTTCAACCATGAAGCGGCTTCAATGAGGGCAAGTTCCGGGCCGCTGTGGTCAAGCACCATCACCTCATGGATCATGGTTAACTCAAGATGAGTCGTGGGGTCGTCCACCGGAACTCTGGCATTTTCGGTGAGCAGCACCATGAACAGGGCAATAATCACCATAATGGCAGCGGCTCCGGCAGTGCCCCATAATCCCGCCTTCGTATGAATCCCAAGATAAGAGGCGAGGCTGACGCCGCCCTGCAAACGCTCAAACAGAATTAAAACCACAAAAACAGTGACCTCGGCCAGGGCGCCAAAGAGGGCTTCGCGGGCCGCGCCCATCCCCTCAAAAGGGGAGGCGGTATCAAGGGCGGCGCTGATAATAA
>JAADIV010000214.1:0-15511 GCA_013151175.1 Deltaproteobacteria bacterium
GCTTACGATAGTGGAAGGCGGACAAGAGATGGAGACGGCCAAGGTAATAGAGAGCGATGGGAGTATCTTTAACAAAGACCTTGACCGTACCGTTACTTACGGCCCCAAATAAGGTCTTATTATCGGCAAAGAGGGTGAGGCGAAGACCGGGGTTGTTACGATGGAGAAAAGCCACCGCCAAATCGCCCTTAATCACGCCCACCCGATAGCCATTGACAATATCGGGTTTATCAATATTTAAGATATCACGACGAAAAAAGATATTGGTATCGCTGATGTAAAGCTCCGGGCCATAATCAAGATAGGTATCCCGTTTCCTGCTATAGAAAAGTCCGGCATGTATATCGGCCCGTCCTTCTTTCATCAGGGCCAGGGTCTCACCCCAGGGCACCGGCTGAAACTTGATTTCAACACCCACTTTTTTGGCCCATAGGCGCCAGAGATCAACAAACATACCCACAGGTCTGTTATGTTCATCAACAAATTCAAAGGGGGCGGAACCGGTGGAGGTGGCAATTATGAGAGGCCGGTTATCTATCGAGGCCCGGCAAATAAGCGGCGGGATAAAAATAGACAAGAAAACGATAAAGAGAAGGGGTAATTCTGCCCACGCTCTTTTTCCAAAAAATCGCCCTCTGGCACTGAATTTTACCATTTATGATAACCGCTATAATAACTGCATTTTTATTCCATGTGCAAAAATGCTACCATTTGGTCAGGTAATTGTCCAGGTCGTTTAATGCTTAGCCGATACACTAAAGCAGGAATTCTTTAGACGGCCCTTTATTTAAGCTGAATTATCGCTTCATCAAGAGCCAAAATCGGACGGCCTGGCGGCGGGTTAATTTATCACGGGCGCTTATGGCGACCCGGTTCATGCGGAGTTTTAAGTCCCTATTATTGGTTAAACATACGCGGCTGCCATTAATCTTATCCGGGCGCTGCCAGCCCAATTCGCTCACATATATATTTAGAGTTCGCAAGTCATAGCGTCGCGGATACAGAAGTGTGGCGCAGAATTGTTTAATTTGGCCGGTAAATGGTGCCGTTTCCGGTTCAATATTGCTGATTGGCAGGTCAGTTCGTGCCAACACCGCTTTGAAGTGGGCCAAAGTACTCCACTCATAACCAAGGATCGGCTCCCGAGGAATAACGTAACCGGTATCACTGCTAACCGATCCAGGATCCTGGCTGAATATGGCCTTATAACCAATTTCGCGGCATTGCCTGGTAATTATTGAGTTATACTCGCCGTAAGGCAGGGCCAGGAATTCAGGCCGCCGACCTAAATGACGTTGCAAAACGGCCCTGCCCTTCTCCAGATCAGCACGAATCCAATGGGCGTAGCCACTATCCGTTAAGCCTGCCGGTCTGTTCCCCAAGTGATAATGACTATAGCTATGGCCCTGAAAATCAACTCCCGCCGCCCGCATCTCTTTAATTTCTTTCCAGCTCAGAAATTCACGATATTTTTTTTCAACCGCCTTGGCGTACAAGAAAACGGTAAAAGGATAACCATACCGCCGCAGAATTGGCCAGGCCCCGGTATAGACACTCTTGTAGCCATCATCAATGGTGATGACCACGGCCCGGTCGGGCACCGCCGCCTGGTCAGCAAGCAGCCGAACTAGCTGGGCCAAAGGTAAAACCCGATAATCATTGTCTCGCAACCAGGCCATTTGGCGGGCAAAATTCGCCAGAGAGACATTAGTGGTGGGAGATTGCTCCTCACCAAATTTATGATAGATCAAAACCGTGGTATTCTCCTGACCAACGGCAGCTTCAACTCCCAACGCCAGAAGGCAAAAAGCGATGAGCAGAAAGGTCTTAATCATTATTTGCCACGTCCCGCAACTTAAGGCTGTCATAGCGCCGCAGCCTATTCCGACGAATCATATTCTGGACATCACGAACATATAGACCGCCACGGCCGGAATATTTTTTTAATCCCGCCGCCATAATCTCCGGATCATTTGTAATCTGGCGAAGTTCCCTAAAATAGTCATAGGCCGGTTGGCTGTTTAAAATTAGAGAGTACCCCCGCACAGCGGCGAACAATGATTTAAATGATTTAACCCGGTGGGTCTTGCCTTTCTCGCGCAGCCTGGGCACCAAACCGTCATCAGCATCGTTCCAGGTCCAGATACCAAAAATATTATTGCCATCCCGAGCGAATCTTGAACTTCCCCAGGCCGACTCAATGGCAGACTGAGACAATATAAGGCTTACCGGCACCGGGCGAATCTTTTTTAAAAGCTCAGATGCCCGATTTGATTTGTATTTTTTGGCCAAGTTCAAGGCTTGTCTAATTTCCGCATCAGTAAGCCTCTCCTGCCAACCACTATCTTTTTTCTGAAAAATTATCTCATTTGGTTGGGGATATTTAGAGAGAATATGGAGAAGAACTCCCCGCTCAAGCGTAATCTCCCGCCCAACGATCAGAGCAATGGGCAGCAGGGTGTGAAAAAATAATTTCTTCCGCCTCGATACCGGTAAGACCTTGATAAAATCGGGCGGAAAACGGTTAAATAATACCGGCGTCACCACCTCGCCATCCCCCACCTCAAGCAGACTATAACGCTGCAGAGCTGCGGTGAGATCAGCCACCGAATTAACCGCAATATACCGGTACAACAATCCGGCACGAATCCTGGAAGTTGCCGCCGGAGGGCCCGGCAGAGGCAGAAAACGCGGCACAGCCCAGAGAATAAGCAGAAACAACATGGCTGCAGCCCCGGCCTTTAGAAAGCCATAAATCGTCTGGCGGCGATGGGGCAGCAGTAATTTTTGGCCGCCCATACGGTTCACTTACCCGCTCCCTCATCATCGGCAGACTCAAGCCCTGGCAACATTCCCTGGGGCGTATCCTCAAGACAAATCGCTTTGTCTGCCAGGGGGACAATCCGCCGCAGACCGCGGGTTCCCACCCTCTTCCCCTTGGCAGCCGCACCTTTAATCAGAAATTCGTTAAAGATAATTTCTACCGAATTGGCAGCGGCCCTCTTTGCCGGGACAAAATATACCCTGGCCCGCGCACCAACACCAATAGCCAAGTATTGTACCCGGGAATTTTTATTTTCCGGGAATAGGCGATATTCCTTCTCCAGGATAAATTTAGGCATCATAAAGCGCTTCACATAGGAGATCTTTGCCTGGCCGTCACGATAAATAACATTAAATAACAAATCGTTTTGCGCCTTGCCCCAATAGACCAGATCAGAACCGACAAAGAGCTTGTCACCGCCGTTAATAACCTTATAAGAGCCGTCCTTAAAGATTAAAATAATCCGATCGTACTCCGAACAGGAAAAGGAATTTTCGGGCAAAGCCTTAACCTGATACCCGAGAAAGCCGCTCTGGCGGTCATAACCGCAAGTCAAATTTGAAATTGCCACCTTACGAACCTCGACTTCACTGAAGGTGGTAATTTCCGTCCGCCGCTGGTATTTTGAAGCATATTTTTTAAGCAGATTATCGAGAAAGGCCAGGGTATATTTCACCATATTACGCAGATGTTTTTCGACCTCACGCGCTTTGCGTTCAACTTCCTGAATTTCTCTGGCTTTTTTGCCAATATCGTAACGGGAAATCCGTTTGATTTTGATTTCGAGCAGACGCTCAATATCCTCGCGGCTCACTGTCCTGAGCAGACTATGGGCAAAGGGCAATAAGGCCTCATCAATGGTGCTTAGCACCAGTTCATAGGTCTCACATTCCTCAATCTGTTTATAGAGCCGTTCTTCAATAAAAATCTGCTCCAGGAGATGGGCGTGCAATTTTTCCCGCAGCCGTCCAAGTTCAAGACGCAGATCCCGTTCAAGATCGGCAAGCAGTTTTTCGGTATTATAATGCAGGACATCATCAACAGAGATAACGACCGGCGTATCGTCCCTAATGACAGTAAAATTGGGGCTGATGGCCACCTCACAATCGGTAAAGGCGTAAAGGGCGCGGATGGTATCGGCCGCGTAGATGCCGCGCGGCAGTTTAATCTCAATTTCTACATCTTCAGCGGTATAGTCGTTGATGGCCGAAATTCGCAATTTCCCCTGCCGCACCGCCTTTTCAATACTTTCAACCAATGACAAGGTTGTTGTTGTGTAAGGAATTTCCCGAATAACAATGGTCTTTTCATCCACCTTTGCGATTCTGGCGCGGCATTTCAGCCGACCGTTACCCTTCTCATAATGGCTGACGTCGAGCAGACCGCCTTTAAAAAAATCTGGATAAATCTCAAATGGTTCATCTTTTAAAATACATTTCTGAGCCGTCAGCAACTCAGCAAAATTATGAGGCATAATCTTCGTGGCCATCCCCACGGCAATACCATCAGCGCCCTGCATCAGGAGAAGGGGAATCTTGGCCGGCAGCACTAGCGGCTCCTGCATCCGGCCATCATAGGAATCAGCGTATTCAGTGAGGTCTTTATCAAACATCACCTCCCGGGCCAGGGGGGAGAGACGGCACTCAATATACCTGGCCGCTGAGGCGCTATCACCAGTGAAAATATTGCCATAATTCCCCTGGCGCTCAATGAGATATTCTTTATTGGCCAGATTCACCAGGGCGGCGAAGATGGAGGCGTCACCATGCGGGTGCAGTTTCATGGTCTCGCCCACAACATTGGCAACCTTATTAAAGCGGCCGTCATCCATATTACTCAAAGTCTGCATAATCCGGCGCTGTACCGGCTTTAAGCCATCACCTATATGAGGAATTGCCCGTTCCTTAACAACGTAGGAGGTGTATTCGAGAAAGTTCTGATCGAAGAGGCGGTGCAAATCCCCAACGGGCGGCGCGACCTTATCTTCTATGTTATTTTCCGTATTCATCGCAAATTTTGGGGAGCTAGACCAGACGCTCCATAATATATGACTTACGAGCCGGAGTATTCTTGCCCATGTAAAAGGACAGGATACCAGGCACCTCTTTCAGGGAATCAATCCTCACCTGCCGCAGACGCATATCCGCGCCGATAAATTGTTTGAATTCTCTGGGCGATATTTCTCCCAAGCCCTTAAAACGCGTGATTTCCACCTGCTTTTTTATCTTGCCGCGACCGGCTAATTTTTTCTGGGCGGCAGCCTTTTCTCTCTCTGAATAGCAATAAATGGTCTCCTTTTTATTACGCACCCGAAATATTGGTGTTTCCAGAATATATATATGGCCGCGCTTAACCAGACTTTCAAAATAATGGAGGAAAAAGGTCAATAATAAATTACGGATATGCAGACCGTCCACATCGGCATCGGTGGCCATAACCACCTTGTCATAACGCAAACCGCCAACAGAATCTTCTATATTCAAGCCCCGCATCAAATTATACATCTCGTCATTTTTGTACAACATCGTCAGGGGATGGCCATAGGCATTAAGCGGCTTGCCTTTCAGGGAAAAAACCGCCTGGGTCATGGGATCCCTGGCCGTAACGATGGAGCCGGAGGCCGATTGTCCCTCGGTGATAAAGATAACATTCTCCCGGCCGGGCGGCGAGGGTTTGCCTTTGGCTGGATGGTATTTACAGTCCTTCAACTGCGGCACCTTAATCGCCACCTTTTTGGCTTTGGCCTTGGCCTCCTTGCGCACACTCTGCAGTTCTTTTCTGATCTTGGCGCTCTGCTGAATCTTTTGAATGATAACCTCGGCCACATCTTCATGCTTATAGAGATATTCACTGACCTGATCACGCACCTGCGCCACGATAGCCGCCCTGATCTCAGTATTGCCCAGTTTGTTTTTGGTCTGAGATTCAAAGATTGGTTCTTTGATCTTCACGGCAACTGCGCCGACCAGACCATCACGCACATCTTCACCGGCAAATTTTTTAGCGGAAAACTCATTAACCCCTTTTAATATTCCTTCCCTGAAGGCTGAAAGATGGGTGCCTCCCTCGTTGGTATATGTGCCGTTGACGAAGGAAAAATAATTTTCACCGTAGCCATCGGTGTGGGAAAAAGCAAATTCCAGGGTGTCGGTTTTATAATGCACCGCGTCATACATCTGAGATCCATTGATTTCCTTATCCAGTAAATCCAACAGACCGTTAGCCGAGTAAAAACACTCCTCGCCTAGATATAGTTTAAGACCGGCATTGAGATAGGCATAACGCCACAAACGTTTTTTAACGTACTCCAAATTAAAGTCATAGTCTGCAAACACCCCGGAATCGGGCAGAAAGTCAATCAAGGTGCCATTCTTTTCCCTGGCACTGCCGGTTTCCTGCGTTAATAATTTACCCCGCGAGAACGTGGCAGCGGCAAATTTCCCCTCTCGGTAAGAGGTTACGGTAAACTCCTCGGCGAGGGCATTAACGGCCTTGGTACCAACGCCGTTCAGCCCTACAGAAAATTGAAAGACATCGGTGTTATACTTGGCGCCGGTATTAATCACCGAGACACAGTCAACCAACTTACCCAGGGGAATTCCCCGACCATAGTCACGCACCCGCACCCGGCCGCTTGTCGTGATCTCAATATCAACGCGCTTGCCGGCTCCCATAATAAATTCATCAACGGCATTATCGATGATCTCTTTAACCAGTATATAAATTCCATCATCAGGATCAGTCCCATTCCCAAGCCGGCCAATATACATCCCCGGCCTGATACGGATATGCTCAAGCGAACTCAGGGTCTTGATCTTTGATTCGTCATATTCTGTCATTGATTGTCCAATTCCATCGCATCAGGTATTTTATGAATTAACGGCAAAACCGTGTTTGAAACACGGAACAAATAATGCCCCCCGGCCCTGGCAGGGATTTAAGTTTATAACCGCTATGCATAACAATGTGCAATAATATTTTCTGCAAAGACGCCGCACCGCCGCTATTTTAAATTCACTTGACCAGTGTTGGTAATCGTATTATCTCGTCAGAGTTTCTTCTACCAGATTACACCCTGCGCAGGGTGTAATCGTCTCAAGGGTGGAGCGTCATTTATTTATACGAAAGTGCTTTTTTGATATTTGCCGTTGTCGGTAACTAAAACCCTGCAATAATGCGCTAAATTTTAGGAGGGAATTATGTCTGAGGACAATTACGATGAAGTTTTTACCCCCGAAGTTCTGGAAAGGCTCCTGCCGCCGGAGAGAAGTGATGAGTTTTTTGAGGCCCTTTTCGGTGATGCCAAGGAGGGAGCCTACGATATAAGCCTAAAATTTGAGGGCCATAAAAACGGCAATTTTAATTTCGCCCTAGTTCTCAACCAACGCCCAGGACAATGTCTGGTCTGCAGCCTGACCCGCGGTCTGCCTGAGGTATTCAGCCGCCATACCGTAATCAATCTAGCCGGAATTGCCGGAGAAATAGGTAAATTGCTCGGCCATGATGATGCGGGAATTACTTGGCAGCTTGCCGCAACCCGGCAGCACTCTGCCGCCCTGCACACCATACCGTTTATTATCGAGTTATAAATAAAGCAGAAATTTACTCTTCAGGCAAAAAAATCTTGACTCAAGCCACGTAAGGGGATTAAATCAATAAAAGTTACTAATAAGCATAGTCTAAAAATAATTAACAATCCCCCAATATTTAATGAGCTACAGGAGATTTTAAGATGCGCAACCTGACCCTTCAAAGCAAAATCCAGGCAATTTTAGTTGTATTTCTCATCCTTGCTTTGGTCAACGCGGTAATCATTTTTTACGTAGTCGGCCGGCAAAAAGCGAATTCCAGAGCCATCAATCTGGCGGGAAGGCAGCGTATGCTGACCCAAAAGATGTCCAAAGAGGTCTTTGTCGCAAATAGCCTGTCTGCAGACAAACGCCAAGAGGTAATAAAGGGCATCAAGAACACTGCCAATCTTTTTGATACCACCCTGAAAGGGCTGATAAATGGAGATAAATCCCTGAAATTATCGGCAGTGGACAATCAGGATATCCGGCAAAAGCTGTTGGAAGTCCAGGGAATGTGGAGCGAGTTTTATAGCGCGATTAATGACTATATTGGGAACACACCAACTTCCGCTGCGGCAGCAAGGGCCATGGACACCATCATGAGCCAAAATATTCCCCTGCTGAGGACTATGAACGCCGCCGTCAGCCTCTACGAGAAAGACAATAGTATTGATCATATCCTCTATATTCAAGGCATTATTTTGTTTTTTTTCCTCTTGGTGGCAGGACTGGCCTGGTTATATACCAACCGCAGTATTATCATCCCCGTGCGGAGAATAAGCGCCACGCTCGGCGCCAGTGCCGGCACCCTGGAGGGCATCGCGGATACGGTATTCAAAAGCGCGGAAAGCGTGGCCGACCGGGCATCTAGTCAGGCAGCGGCAACCGAGGAGTCATCAGCCTCCCTGGAAGAAATCACTAGCATGACCCGGCAAAATGCCGAAAGCACAAACTCTGCTAATGGTGAGATGCACGCCACCAAAAAAGTCGTGGAAAATGCCTATACCGCCATGGAAGAAATGAATCAGGCCATGGACGATATCCGCACGGCCAGTGAAGAAACCCAGAAAATAGTCAAGACCATCGATGAAATTGCCTTTCAGACAAATCTTCTTTCCTTAAACGCCGCCGTGGAGGCAGCTAGAGCGGGAGAGGCAGGAGCCGGATTCGCCGTAGTTGCCGATGAGGTCAGAAATCTTGCCATTCGTTCGGCCAATTCCGCCCACGACACCTCCGCATTGATAGAGGATATTGTCCAACGTATTGAAGGAGGCTCCACCCTCGTTGGCAAGGTAACCGTAAACTTTAAGGAAGTTGCCGCTGGCGCGTCCAAGGTCGCCGTCCTCCTTGAGGATATTACTAGCGCCAACAAGGAACAGTCCGTAGGCGTAGATCAGATATCCGCCGGTATTGTCGAGATGGATAAGTTAACTCAGGAGAACGCCGCCACCTCCGAGGAATCAGCCTCCGCCGCCAAAGAAATGCACAGCGAGACCATAAAATTAAATAATATGGTCGTTAAACTGGAAGCCCTTATTGAGGGCGGCCAGTAAATTATCCCCATCCAAGCCCTGCCTGCGGCAATAGCCGCCCCAGTGATTGGGGCGGCCGATTTTGACATTTTTGGCAGCTAGATATCTCGCCGTACTCCAACCTACCCCCATCATCTTTGCTATATTTTTTGCGGATAATAACACTGTGATTACAGCAAATAACAGGCAACTGAGTCCCTGTCCATTGCCGGTTAAGCCAAAATTTTTATTCGCCTTTGACCATAGCGGAAATTATCCACTTTATGGATTGACAGCTATTTTATTTTGGAGTAAACAACTGCCGATGCTTACTTGGATCCAAGCACCATTTTGTGGGCATAGTGTTGTTTTAAGGTATTTCAGTTTTCTACTTGAGAAGTTAAATAAAAGGTGCTAGCCTGCGGCAGTTTTTTACAATACTTAGGTAGCTATTCAGCAGCACCTCATCTTTGCCCGTTTTTGCTTTCTCGCATACCAAGAAGTATGCTTCAAAGTCAAGGATGAACAGTAAAGCGCAGACTCCGAACCTGAGGCACTTCTGAACAGTCACATTCAGTGGTTATTGCTAATTTCGTACATTTTGCTGAATGGTTACCACAATAACAGATATTAATACGGTGATATTAATATTATTTCCGGGCGTAAAATGCCCTTTCGTAACAAAGGAGAACTACATATGGGAATCTTGAGAAAGGCTGGCCCGCTCCTTGGGCTTTTACTGGTCCTCTCGCTGAGGATAGGGCCGACAATCGTCTATGGGGCCGATGCTATGCCTAAACTGTTTGTACCTGCCCCGCCTTTTGCGGATGGTATATTCCCCTGCTCGGATTGTCATGCCGACATGGAGGTCAATCTGCACAAGCGTAAATTGACCGAAGAGCATGTGAAGATATCAAAAGAGTTCAGCCACGCCGCCGACCGGCAGTGGTGCTTTAACTGCCATACCCCCAAAAACCGCGATATGCTGCATCTTTCCGATGGCAGATTAATTCCCTTTACCAAGGTGGAATTACTGTGCGGCCAGTGTCATGGCACCATTTTCAGAGATTGGAAGGCTGGCGTACACGGCAAGAGAACCGGCCAGTGGAACGGCAAGAAGGTTTACCGCCACTGTACTAGCTGCCACAATCCCCATTCACCAAAATTCAAAAAAATAACTCCAATGCCGCCTCCAATGCATCCGTGGCAAATTACCAATCATCGGATTATAAAAGATCAGATACCCAAAAATCCTCTGGGTAACATACAATAACGGTGGAACATGACTACAAAAAAAAATAAACTTACACGTCGTAATTTTCTGAAGGGAGCCACTGCCGGCGCCGCTGCATTAGCCATTCCGGTAGGCACCGCGGATGCTTCTATATGGGAAGCTTTTTTCCAAAAACACTTTAAAGAGATGACCGCCGCAGATAAGGTCAGAGTCATCAAGCGCCTCGAAGAAGAGTATAAAGAGGACTATGATAGAGACATAAAGATCGCAACTACTCCGGCCATGCCGGGGGTTAAGTTCGGTTACGGATTGGATCTGTCGCGCTGCATCGGCTGCCGCCGGTGTGTATATGCCTGTGTCCGGGAAAACAACCAGTCACGGGATCCGCAAATTCAATGGATCACGGTTCTCCAGTTCGAGAAGGGAGAAAAAGGCGTCAGCAACCTGGAGGAGGCCACCAAGTATTATGACCCAAAAAAGGTGCCCGAAGATGGCCACTTTTATATGCCGGTTCAGTGCCAACACTGCGAGAACCCGCCCTGCGTCAGAGCGTGTCCTACCCAGGCCACCTGGAAGGAGCCGGACGGCATTGTGGTTATTGATTACAACTGGTGCATAGGCTGCCGCTACTGCATGGCGGCGTGTCCCTACGGGGCGCGGCATTTCAACTGGAGAAAACCGAGCATCCGTAAGGAGGAGATTAATCCCAATACGCATTATCTCGGCAACCGACCCCGCTACAGGGGAGTGGTGGAAAAATGCACCTTCTGCATTCAAAGAACAAGGGCCGGAAGGTATCCCGCCTGCGTTGAGGTTTGTCCGGTTGGCGCCCGTAAATTCGGCAACCTGTTAGATCCCAAGAGTGAAATTCGTTACTGCATCGAAAATAAACGTGTTTTCCGCTTGAAGGAGGATCTTAACACTTCGCCAAAATTCTTTTACTTCTTTGCCACATAATTCGGCCGCAGGAGGTCCTTAAATATGTCTCAATTTATCAAAAACTCTGTTGCTTGTCTTTCCCCTGTGACCAAGGGAAATAAATACTATTACCTGTGGGTTGGTTTCCTCGGCATTTTGATATGCTTCGGTGCCTTCTACTACATACAACAACTCAGATATGGCCTGATAGTCACCAATATGCGGGATCAGGTTTCCTGGGGTCTGTATATCTCCAACTTTACGTTTTTAGTCGGGGTGGCGGCGGCGGCAGTTCTGCTCGTTGTTCCCGCTTATATCTACCATTTCAAACCGATTCATGAGATCGTCCTCTTTGGTGAGCTGATGGCCGTTGTGGCCGTTACCATGTGCCTTATGTTCGTCAGCATTGACATGGGACGACTTGATCGGGCCTGGCATATCCTGCCTTTCATCGGCATGATGCATTTCCCCGCATCAATGTTGGCCTGGGATGTTGTCGTCCTGAACGGCTATCTGGCTATAAATGTAATTGTTACCTTCTACGCCCTCTACATGATGGCGCATCATAAAGAGTTCAGTTTTAAGCCGATTTATCCCATTATCATCTTGTCAATACCGTGGGCCATCGGCATTCACACCGTAACCGCCTTTTTGTACAACGGTCTGCCTTCCAGGCCATTCTGGAACGCCTCAATTCTGGCACCGCGCTTCATCGCAGGCGCCTTGTGTTCCGGCCCGGCCCTGATGATTATCGTTTTTCAAATAGTGAGGAAGGTGTCGGATATAAAGATTACCAACAGAGCCCTCTTTAAGATCGCGCAATTAGTTGCCTACGCGGTGGGAATAGATATGTTCCTTGAGGGTTGCGAGATATTCAAGGAGTTTTACTCCAATAGTATTCACCTGGCACCAATGAAATACGTCTACTTGGGCCTTGATGGCAACTATAATCTGGTGCCCTGGACATGGGCGGCCATAATCGCCATTGCTATTGCCTTTATTATTTTTCTCCAGAAGAGGACCAGGGAAAATATTCTCCTCCTGAATATCGGTTGTGTCCTGATATTTTTTGGAGTTTATATTGAAAAGGGTATGGGTTGTGTAGTACCGGGCTTTATCCCCGGTACCCTTGGCGAGATATACCAATACAGCCCGTCATTCACTGAGAAAGCGATCTCGGCGGGGGTGTTTGCCTTCGGTGCGCTGTTCTATACCTTCCTCCTTAAAATTGCCATTCCCATTTATACCGGCAAGCTGCGCTTCTATAAGGATGAAGATGCCGACAAAGTAACGGCATAGCAGTTAAGAAAACCGCAGGGGCAGACCTTGTGCGCCTGCCCACTAGGGCAATAAAAAACCGGCCTCTTTTTTTGAGAGAGCCGGTTTTTTTATTGCCAGGTGATTTTAAGCTTGTGAGGTTACGCGGCGGCAATTGCCCTCTTAAAAGCCGGGCCTGAGGCAGCAATCACCTCATCTTCCACGCAAAAGGCCAGGCGGAAATAGCCTGGACAACCAAACCCCTGGCCGGGAACAGCCAGGATTTTCTGTTCCTGCAACAATTGCACAAATTTCACATCATCTGCTAGCGGCGATTTAGGGAAAATATAGAAAGCCCCCTTGGGCGGAGTAAACTCATAGCCCGCCTCAGCCAAAATATTGCAGAACAGCTCCCGGCGGCGCTGATAGATAGAACAGTCAACCGCGACATCCGGCAGTTGGGCAACCACACGCTGCATCAGGGCTGGCGCATTAACAAAACCCAGGATACGATTGGCAAGGATCATGGCATCTAGCAAATCATCGTGGGCGGCAGCTTCAGGATGGACGGCGATAAATCCGATACGTTCACCCGGCAGAGAGAGATCCTTGGAAAAGGAAGAAACGATTATACTATGGCGATAATTTTTGAAGATACTGGGAACAGTATAGCCATCAAAGACTATCTTACGGTACGGCTCGTCAGAAATCATATAAACAGCGCCAAACTTTTCACTGGCCGCTGCCAGAATATGCCCTAGTTTATGCACCGCAGCCTCCGAATATATCTGACCGGTGGGATTGTTGGGGCTATTGATAATAATCGCCTTGGTGCGTTTATTTATTGCCGCGGTAATGGCATCACAGTCCAAGTCAAAATCATCAGCAGTACGAACAATTTTAGCAACACCACCATTATTATCCACATAAAAATTATACTCGACAAAAAAAGGACTAAGGATTATTACCTCATCGCCAGGATCTAAAATTGCCTTCAAAGTGACATTAATGGCCCCAGCCGCCCCACAGGTCATAATTACATCACTACCAGCGAGGGTCACATCCTGCTCAGCGCCAATTTTGGCAGCCATCTTTTGCCGCACAACTGGATAGCCGGCGTTGGGCATATACTTATGCAGACCGGGCGTCTTATCAGCCGCCAACTTCTCCAGTGTCTGCTGAAACTCCGGCGGCGGCGGCAAATCTGGATTACCAAGACTAAAGTCATAGATATTTTCGGCCCCATACTCAGCCTTCATTTTTGCCCCTTCTTCAAACATCTTTCTGATCCATGACGAGCGTTTAGCGAACTCATTCATTTTTTTTGCAATAGCCATATGTTTCACCTGATTTTAGTTAAAAATTGGTACGCCGCGTTAATCTCCTTCATCTTTTCCTCCGCGACCTTTTTAAACTCTTCACCCAAATGTGCTACTTTATCCGGATGATACTTCATCGACAACTTATAATAGGCCTTCTTAATTTCAACGGCACTAGCGCCGGTGCTTAAGCCCAAAACCTCCAGACAACGCGCCTCCTCAGATGCCCCCTGTGCGGCCCTTCGTGTATAGCGGCTGCGAATAGTCTGCTGATCATATTGATTAATCTCCAAATAATTGGCGATCTTTTGAGCCAACTCCATTTCCGGTTCGAGACGTTTTTCACCGGAGAAAACTACCTGATAGATCAATTCCACCAAAATCAGGCGGGGTTCGTAGGCAAATTTGGATTTGAATTCAGAGAGGAGACTATCAAGAGAGGCCGGTGATTGCTGCGCCTCCTTCACCAACTCCTTAACCCACAGCATTTGATCGTAATTATAACGTAGCTGAACACGGAAAAAATTCTCAATGGTACTCAGTTCTTCCCGGCTTACCCGACCGTCAATCCTGGCAATCTGCACCAGAATCTGAATAAGCAGATTAACAAATTCATTATGAGATTCCGTCTGGGAACGCTCATAACTGGATATTTTATGGCGTACCAGATAGGAAAATCCCCAGAAGACTCCAACCAGAAAGAGCAGGAAGATAAGACCGCCTGACAATAAAAATCCCATTATGGCAAACAGACCGCGAACATTGCCGGCCAGGAGAAAAAAAAGGATTACAAACAGCAGACAGCCGCCACAGCCAGGCCGTTGACGATATTGATAATTATATTGATTCATCTGTTTTTATGCCGAGCTTTTTGAAAAGAAAAATACCTAAGAGAACAGGGCCTCGATAAACTCGTGGGCGTCGAAATCGCGCAGATCATCCATCTGCTCCCCAACCCCGATAAAACGAATGGGGATACTAAATTCCCGGCATATATTAACCACGATTCCACCCTTGGCAGTGCCATCCAGTTTGGTCAGGGTAAGGCCGCTTAATGTCACGGCTTCATTAAACAATTTTGTCTGCGACAAGGCATTCTGACCGGTCGTGGCGTCCAACACCAACATCACCTCATGCGGCGCCCCAGGGCATTTTTTATGCATCACCCTGCGAATCTTTTTCAACTCCTCCATAAGATTCACCTTGGTATGCAGCCGCCCGGCCGTATCGACAATAATAATGTCAAAGTCACGTTTAGCGGCATATTCCATGGCGTCAAAAACCACTGAGGACGGGTCAGCCCCCGGTTTCTGCGCACTCACTTCAACCCCTGTTCGTTCTCCCCATATTTTGATCTGGTCAATGGCCGCCGCCCTGAATGTATCAGCTGCCACCAACAGCACCTTGTTGCCGGCCTGTTTAAATTTTCCCGCCAATTTACCGATGGTGGTCGTCTTGCCAACCCCATTTACTCCAAGAACAAGAATTATAAACGGCCCCTTTTCCGGCATCTCCAACGCAGATTTATGGTCGTTAACCGCCAGATAATCCCGCATCTTCTCCTTGATAACCGCCTTTAAGGCCGCCGGTTCAGAAAGCATCTTGCGATCGACCTGCTGCCGCACCTCATCCAGTAACTCCCCGACCATCCCGGCCCCGAGATCAGCGGTAATAAGAATTTCCTCCAATTCTTCGAGGAGATCGGCATCAATAACCTTTTTCCCAAAAAACAGCGAGTCAACCCGGTTTACGAAGGACTCGCGGGTCTTTTGCAGTCCACGTTTCAGCCGTTGCAGGAGAGGTTGGCAGCTTTCATCCGCCATCATCGGCGCTTGCACGGTTTCCACCTCTGCCGGAGCAGAAGGCGGCGCAATAAC
>JAADIV010000214.1:15569-16428 GCA_013151175.1 Deltaproteobacteria bacterium
TTATGTTTAAACCAACTCCGCATATTATTTACCAATCCGTGAACATTTAGTGGCTGTTCAGGTACAAATTAATTATATATCCGAGCCAGACCAGAGCCGCCATCCAGACAAAAACAGATTCCAATTTGAACTCCAACCCCACCCCAGGGGTATAATACCCTTTTTCATAAAAGACAAGAAAGACGGCCAGATATAGCAGAGCCGGAATCAGGAAATAGCCCAGAGGCGCCGCCATAAAACCCAATAGCGGCATAAGTACCGCCATCACCAAAAGCAGCGCTATAATAAACTTCAGTACCAACATGGTTTTGGGTAAACCGATAAGCACCGGCAGAGTCTCCTTGCCGGCAATCCGGTCTCCCTGCCGGTCAAATATATCAAATATCGCGTTGCGTACCAGAACCAGGAGAAAAATAAAGGTAAAAACCCCCGCCGTGCGCGGCCCTGGAGGGGCACTTGCTATAGCAGGCAGAATAACCAGAACCATGGCCCAGGCCAAAGCGACAAAAAAAGTTTTAGAGGCAGGGATTTCCTTAAGACGGTACACCTGTAGACGGTTGGCAATGAAAAGCGGGATAAATTTAACCCTGTACAAAATGCCAAGTATGCTCATCATTGCCAATATCCCAAAGGCAAGGCGGCTTTCCATAAAGGCCAACCCCAGGGATATCAACAAAAAAAAGACGGAAAGCCCCAGTATCAAGCGGCGATATTTCTTATAAAAAGTTGGTAGTATGGGATCATTGAATATCTTGGCCCGTTGATCGTTAAAACGATTCAGATTGTGCATGGCAAACAGATAACCGAAAGCCAACGGGCCGTATTGCCAATGCGGTGCAATCCCCTGTAACAGACAGCA
>JAADIV010000117.1 GCA_013151175.1 Deltaproteobacteria bacterium
ATCCACGCTTTCGCTATAAAAATCAAGGACTGCGGCATTGGTCAGATCACCGATATGCTGACTGAGGAAGGCCTCGCTGCTGCGGGTTAAACAAAAGGTATTCTTTAACTCCGCCCCACAGGCAATAATCTCCGGCAGGCGGCGGGGCAGACGGACAGCCCGCGGCACATAGCCCCTTCCGCGTCTGAAGATATGATAAGCGCCGGCCATATGACGACCTACCGAGTCATCAGCCCTGGTCAGAATTTCCCGATTATGCAATAAAAAAAAGTCCGCTATACCGGATAGTTGTTCCAAGGCCTGCTCATTGGTAATACATATCGGCGCCCCGTTCTGATTACCGCTAGTCATCACCAGGACGGCCGGAGAATCAGGGGCGGCGAGAAGTAAATAATGAAGAGGGGTATAGGGCAGCAAACAGCCCAACTCCATGATGCCCGGCGCCAAATTCGGGGCCAGGGTTGTCCCCACTTTTTTCGGCAGCAGCATAATGGGCCGCTCCGGCGAGGCGGCAAAGGCTGCTGCTGCCGGACTTAGATGGCAATAACGCCGCATGGCCGCCAGATCGTTAACCATCACCGCCAGGGGTTTTGCGAGCCGTCCCTTACGCCGCCGCAGTTTATCCACTGCCGCCTCATTTTCGGCATCCACCACCAAATGAAACCCGCCCAAGCCCCGAATAGCGACAATCATGCCGTCTTTAAGGGCGCGTGCCGCCTGGAGAACGGGGTCAGGAGAGGCCAAGGGAACACCTTCGGCGTTATGCCAACTTAAACCAGGGCCACAGTCAGCACAGGCATTAGGCTCGGCATGAAAACGCCGGTTGTCGGGATTCTCATACTCAGACAGACAGGGGCCGCACATCTTAAAATGTTGCATGGAGGTGTTGGGCCGGTCGTAGGGAATCCGCGAGATAATCGTAAAACGGGGGCCGCAATTGGTGCAGTTAATAAAGGGATAACGGTAACGCCGGTTGCCGCGATCAAACAATTCCCGCCGACAATCCGGGCAGATAGAGGTATCCGGCGGAATTACACCATGAGAACCAAAACCGGCCCGGCTTTCCCGAATAACGAAGGCGGCAGCCGCGACCCGGCAGGAATGCTGAGTAATGGCCGTGATCCGGGCCATGGCCGGGGCCTTATCTCGCAGGGACGAGACAAAACCGGCCAGTTTCCCGCCTGGCGCACAAAGCTGGATAATCACACCATCGGCGGTATTGGCCACATTGCCGTTGAGGGAAAATTGCCGGGCCAGGCGGTAAACAAAGGGCCTGAACCCTACCCCCTGGACAACGCCCCGTATATGCAGTTCAATATCTATATTTTCCAGCGGCAATTACCCCTGTACTTTTCGTTCCTTAAATTTATATCCGCCCAACATGGAGGAAAGCATACCATCCGGCGTTTTAATCTCATTCCAGATAGTTATGTAGACATGCACCAAGGTAAAAATGGCAAAATACCACATGCCCAGATGATGAACATAGCGGGCCGTCTGTTGGGGGCCAAAGATGGCAAGTCCCCAACTCTGCCAGAAAGCGCTTTCCGGGAAAAGCAGATAAAAACCACTGATTATCTGTGAAAGAGCGATGATAAAGGTCAGGAAATAGGCCATCGTGGCCAGACCATTATGCCCCAGGCCGTCATGCCGGTATTTTTCAATATAGAGGTACCCCCGCAGGGCGTGCCAGGCATCAGCTATATTCGCGGGCAGGTGCCGGACATAGCCGCAAAGACTCTCCTGGCGATTGCCAAAGAGGGCCAGGTAAATTCTGGCAATAATAGCGCCGCTGAAAATAAAGGCGCAAATAAAATGGATGTAGCGAATATCGGCCATGGGGAAATGACCGCCGCCGGTAAGACTGCTGGTTACGGGATGACTAATATAAAGCCCTGTAAGGGCCAGAACAAGAACGGACAACGCCATGGCCCAATGATAGAGACGAAGCAGCCAACTCCAGGCAAATTTCTTTTCATATTGCATGACCAAACTCCCTCGTTTTTGTTGCGGGTTTCCTGCCGGGCACCCCCTCCAATAGCCCGTCATGATACCAGGAGGCACCACACACGGGCAGGTTTCAAACCTGCCCCTACACTATCTAAACCACCTTAACATTAATCATCTCTTTGCCGTCCGGATCAAGCATATGAACGGCACAAGCGATACAGGGGTCAAAGGAATGAATGGTTCGCAGGACTTCAAGGGGCCTTTTGGCATCGGCTATGGGGGTGCCAACCAACGATGCCTCGTAAGGGCCGGGCTGACCTGCCTGATCCCGCGGGCCGGCATTCCAGGTGGACGGCACCACGCATTGATAATTCTTAATCCGGCCATCCCGAATAACAATCCAATGCGACAAGGCGCCGCGCGGGGCCTCATGGAAACCGTAACCACGTTGTTCTCCCTTGGGGAAGGTGGGCGGATTGAAAATCTCAAAATCGCCCCGGCCGATATTATCCACCAGAAGCTGCCAGTGTTTAACGGCCAGATCAGAGAGCATCGCCGCCCGAATAGCGCGGGCCGCGTGCCGGCCAATGGTAGAGTGCAGCGCCGCAGGCCCCACCTGAACGCCTGCCACGGCGCTTATCCTCTGTAGAGTACTATCGACATATTTTTTGGTTAATTCATGGCCAGTGGCATAGCCGACAAGAACCTGGGCCAGGGGGCCGACCTGCATGGGCTTGCCTTGAAAACGCGGGGCTTTGAGCCAGGAGTATTTACCGTCATCCTGAAAATCGGTGTATTTGGGAACGGTATCCTCTTCGTAGGGGTGGCGACTCCAATCGCCGTCATACCAAGCGTGGGCAATGGACTCAACAACGTTATCACGAAAATAGGCGTCGTGGAAACTTTTTATCGACTTTACCGTGCCAAGATCGCCATTCATGATAGTGCCGCCGGGCAAGTCGAATTTAGTGCCTGCCGTGTCCAACACCATATCCGGCACCGCCAGATAATTTGTTACTCCCGCCCCGTATTGCGTCCAATCCTTATACAAGGCGCCAATGGCAATCACATCAGGCAGATAGACCTGCTTAATAAAACCACGCACCTCCCCTATGAGTTGTTTCATCCAGTAAAGCCGATCCATATTGAGCGTGGTCTCATTGTCGGGATTAATGGCCGTGGTAACGCCGCCAACAGCAAAATTTTGGATATGGGGGCTCTTACCGCCGATAATGGCTATAGCCTGATTGGCCTTGCGCTGATAATCCAGGGCTTCAAGATAATGAGATACCGCCATGAGATTGACCTCCGGCGGCAGGGTCATGGCCGGATGCCCCCAATAACCGTTGGCAAAAGGGCCAAGCTGACCGCTGTCCACCAGGGCCTTGATCTTCGCCTGTACCGCCCGAAAGCGTTTCGCCCCGTTGCCCGGCCATTCGGAAAGACCGGCGGCCAGAGCGGCGGTCTTTTGGGGATCGGCTTTAAGGGCTGAAACCACATCCACCCAGTCTAGGGCGGACAAGGCATAAAAATGGACAATATGATCGTGGAGGGTATGAAGAGCCATAACCATATTTCTGATATATTGAGCGTTCAGGGGAATTTCCATCCCCAGGGCGTTTTCCACCGTCCGTACTGAGGCCAAGGCATGCACAGTAGTGCATACCCCGCAAATCCGTTGGGTAAACAACCAGGCATCACGCGGATCACGGCCCTGCAGAATTAATTCAATACCACGCCACATCTGGCCGGAGGACCAAGCCTTGTTTATCTTGCCGGCTGCGATCTCGGCATCAATTCTCAGGTGTCCTTCAATCCGGGTAATAGGATCAACTGTAATTCTCTGTGCCATTATTTAGTCCTCCTTTGTCCGGTCGCTGCCAGCCCCTTTTATAATCCGCCTGCCGATCCCCACTGCGGCGTGAATACCAATGGCAGCGCCGGTAACAGCCAAAATTTTCTTGCCGGCAGAATCCGCCCCAACCACAATTCCCTGACCGCCGCCGGGAATCTCAACACCTGGCAGCCGCTCGTAGAACGGCGTCATGGTATCCCAAAAACCAGGCTCAGTACAACCAATACAGCCATGCCCAACTCCCACCGGCCAGGCGCCTACATCGCAGAAACGCACCACCGGGCAATTGGAGAAGGTTTCCGGCCCCTTGCAGCCCACCTTGTAAAGGCAATAGCCCTGTCTGTGGCCGCTGTCACCGAACTGCTCGACAAAACGGCCCTCATCGAAATGAGGACGGCGCTCACATTGATCGTGAATCTTGCGGCCATAGGCAAACATGGGGCGGCCCAACTTATCCAAAGCGGGGAATTTTTTATAGGTAAGAAAGTGGAGAACCGTACCCAAAAACGAAATGGGATTGGGGGGACAACCAGGGATATTAACAATCACCTTATCCTTAACCAGATCCTGAACACCCACGGCACCGGTAGGGTTAGGAGCCGCGGCCTGAATACCGCCAAATGAGGCACAGGCGCCAATGGCGATAATTGCCGCGGCGTGCGGGGCGGTATCGGCCAGAATATCCACAGCAGTGCGATTGCCAATTTTGCAATAGATGCCGTTATCCTTAGTGGGGATGGCGCCTTCCACCACTAAAATAAACTTACCGTTATATTTTTTGATGGTCTCTTGCAGGACATCTTCGGCCTGATAGCCGGCGGCGGCCATTACCGTTTCGTGATAATCCAGGGAAATGAGATCGAGAATAAGACGGGCAAAATCGGGATGAGAGGCCCGCAACAGGCTCTCGGTACAGCCGGTGCATTCCTGAAAATGGAGCCAAACAACCGGTGGCCGGGCGGGACTGGCCGCCGCTGCCGCCAATCGGGGAATCATGGCGTCCGATAATCCCATGGCCGCCGCAACCGTGGCACAAACCTTGAGGAAATCACGGCGGCTTAATGGGGCCAATTCGGATTCGCTGAATGTTCTTGGCATAACAACCTCCTTCTGTAGGCCGCCGGAGAACGGATAGCGCCTCCTCCGGGGCAATGTTTGGCGGGAGGGGAGATGTTTGCGGGTTAAAACAACTCCCCTGTCACTCTCTTATTACTAATCATAAACGGTTGTCAAGAACTTTTTAGGTATTTATACTTAATTTAAATAGATTATGAGCTTACATTAATTTTAACCTCTATTTCCCTGGCATCCTCCGTACCATTGAGAGACTTGACGAAGCCGGCAACAGTCTTGGAAAGGGCGTCCTGCACAAAGGATTTCAGCGGAACACTGCAGCCGTTGACCCAAAGCATGGTTTTTTTTGGGCCTCTCGGCGCGGCATCGGCGAGGAAATGGTTCTTGATAAAATCAGCGATGACGCGGCTGTCATTGATATCGAAGAGACAGTCATATTCTATTGGCAGGTCGGTGGCCACGGCAATAACTCCCTTTTCGCTCTCCCGCAGCTTCTGTTTGGGGTCACGCGCCACCTCAATCTTGGCCACACCACTAGCGGTCTTGAAGCCCTCACCAATAACAATATCAACATCGGCAAAATAACGATGGGCCAGGGTGGTGAGCGGCTCCTGCCGGTTTTCGGTCATCATGACCATCTGGTCGGGGGCAACAAAAAGGACGGAATCCGCCCCGGCCTGCCGGTGTTTATAAGAGTCCGTGCCCGGCGTGTCAAAGGCGATACTGGTCTCTTCGCTTGATTTGATCACCGCCACCTGATAACCCGTCTCCTTCAGATGCCTGACCACCTGACTGACCAAGGTAGTTTTACCACTGTCGTGCCAACCAATAAATGTGACTATTTTAGGCATTTGCCAACCTCTGCTGTTTTAATTATACTACGGCCGCAGTTTCGTATGTAAACCCCATTAAATACACACAGTCAAGCCTATGTCTTTTAACGCTGTTCTTCTCATCGCCGTAGCTCTGGCAGTTGATGCCTTTGCGGTTGCCCTGGTTGCCGGCATTACCCTGCCGCGGGTAACCATGCGCCATACCCTAAGACTGGCCTGCTATTTCGGCATATTTCAGGCGGGGATGAATTTTATCGGCTGGGGCCTCGGGCTATCGGTACGATCTCTTATTGGCCGATTCGATCATTGGATAGCCTTTGCCCTTTTGGCCATCATTGGCGGCAAAATGATTATTGAAGCCTTACAGGACAAGGAGAGCAGGGCCGAACCCGGCGACCCCACCAGAGGACGTACCGTGGTTATTTTGGCGGTAGCTACCAGCATTGACGCCCTGGCTGTGGGGCTCAGCTTTGCGATCCTAAAGGTGGATATCTGGTTTTCGGCCCTGGTGATCGGCATTGTCGCCGCTACTTTTACTGCCATCGGCATCAATCTGGGGCATTTTGTCGGCAATTCGTCCCGACTAGGCTCCAGGATAGAGATTATCGGCGGCTTGGTATTAATTATTATCGGCCTGAATATCCTGCGGCAACACGGGGTGTTCTAGGAGTCTGTCGGACTTAGACAAAATCTACTGCAAATTCGAGAAATCGGCCCATATTCCCATGGATTTTCGTTAAATAGCCCTGCTATTCGCCTCAAATCCATGAAAATCTGGTCTCGATTTCTCAAATTTTCGCTACGATTCTCTAAGTCCGACAGACTCCTAACAACCCCATCTATCCCGAAGCCGTTTTACCGCCTCCTTAACATCTTCCACATCACCAAAGGCCGAAAGGCGAAAATAGCCCTCGCCGCTTGGCCCAAAGCCGCTACCGGGTGTCCCCACCACATGACATTCACTCAACAGTTTATCAAAAAAATCCCAACTGGCCATTTCTTCCGGAGTTTTTAACCATATATAGGGCGAGTTCTCCCCGCCAAAACAGGTAATTCCCGCTGCCGTCAAGCCTTCACGAATGAGCCGGGCATTGTGCAGATAATAATCGATGGTTGCGGTAATTTGCGTCCAGCCTTCATCGGAGTAAACCGCTGCCGCTGCTTTCTGTACCGGGTAAGAAACACCGTTGAACTTGGTGCCTTGCCGCCGATTCCATAACTGATTCAAGGCGATTTTTTCACCCCCGAAGGTGCGGGCGCCAAGTTCTTCCGGCACAATGGTCAGGCCGCAGCGCACCCCGGTAAAACCGGCGGTCTTGGAAAATGAGCGGAATTCAATGGCGCAATTTTTAGCACCTGGTATCTCGTAAATGGAGTGAGGAATGCCGGGCTGGCGAATAAAGGCCTCATAGGCGGCATCGAAGAGAATTATCGACTCATTGGCAACAGCATAATCCACCCAGACCTGCAACTGTTCCCTGGTTGCCACAGTGCCGGTGGGATTATTGGGATAACAGAGATAGATGATATCAACTTTTTCGACAGGCAGAGCCGGGGTGAAATTATTCTCCGCCGTCATGGGCAGATAGGTTATGCCCTCGTAATAGCCACGGCTGTCGGCCTCACCGCTGCGGCCAATCATCACGTTGGTATCAATATAAACGGGATAAACCGGATCACAGATGGCAATCTTATTATCCAGGGCGAAGATATCTAAAATATTAGCGGTATCACATTTAGAGCCGTCAGAGATAAACACCTCGGCGGCCTTAAGCTCCACCCCCAACGGCTTATACGCCTTCTCTATGATGACTTCGCTCAACCATTGATAGCCATGCTCCGGGCCATAGCCATGGAATGACTCCCGCCGGGCCAGATCATCTATACCGGCATGAAAAGCCTCAACAACTGCCGGGGCCAACGGCCTGGTAACGTCACCAATTCCCAGGCGAATAAGCCTGGCATCGGGATTGGCAGCCGCAAATTGCTGCACCCGGCGGCCAATTTCCGGAAAGAGATAGCCGGCCTGTAACTTCAGATAATTGTCATTAATATGTGCCATATTGATTCCTGATAAAGTAACTGCTCACAGGGTACCGAATCTACTTCGTTATCGCCCTGCTCACGTACAGGGAGTACGCTTCACAGGACGATGCCTCGCATCTCCGGCACCCTGTGAGCAGTTACAAGTCCTGGGTTATTGATTATTGCTGATCAGGGGGTGAGTAGTTACCCTGATAAAGTAATTTATTGTCTGCCATAAAGCCCGATACAGGCAATTTCCCTCGTAACGCAACCCCGTTATATTATCCGAAAATGGGGCAAAAAGACATATATATTCATCTGCCCCACGCATTAATTTAATGCTTATTTGGGCTTGACAAATAAACCGGCCCCGCTTATTTTAGTGAGCATATACACAAAACATCAAACCATAAAAGGAGTTTAAAAGTAAATGAAAAACGGTAAAATTGCGATCCCCTCAGATGGGAACGGCGGTCTTGACGGCACGCGGTCAAACCATTTCGGCCATTGTGATATATTCACTGTTGTCGAGGTGAAAGACGGCGTTATCGAGAAAGTTTCAACGCTAAAAAACGTAGAGCATGGCCAGGGCGGCTGCATGGTGCCGATTGACCTTCTGGGACAGCACCGAATTAACGCCATAGTGGTTGGCGGCATAGGCGCTCGACCCCTCATGGGTTTTAAACAGGCAGGTATCGAAGTTTACTACGATGACAAACAGGCTGAAATCCGGCCCGTTGTTGAAGATCTCATAGCCGGCAATCTGGCGGTCATGGCCGACAACCAGGCATGCGGCGGCCATTGCCATTGAGCGGCACGACAACGATCGTATGCGCAGAAAACATGAAAATAGCTGTAACCGCAGAGGGCGCTGATCTGTAGGCGGCACAGAGTAGAAGGCCGGAATAGGTTTTAAAGGTGTGCGTAAATTTTATAGGCTTGCAAAAAATCTGAAATTGATTAATACCCCCTGAGAATTGATTTTTTTGTTAAAAGTTGAGAAACCAATTACGTCCAGGTACCCCCATCAGGGAGTGAACGGGGAACATTTTGCCCATTGTTCTCGGATGACGGTTGGCCCTGGGCGGCCTATAACTTCGGCATATATGCCGGCAATAAATTAGGGAGAATACCTTGCGGACAACCAGAGCGGCTGATGCCATGCGGCCAGTGGAAATCATCCATGATATTCAGCCACAGGCCGGTGCCTCGTTGATGATAAAAATGGGCGGCACCCATGTTATATGCGCCGTCAGTGTTGAAAATACCGTGCCGCCTTTCCTGCGGGACAGCGGCCAGGGTTGGATTACCGCAGAGTATGGCATGCTGCCTACCTCGACAAACACCAGGATGAAACGGGAAGCAGGGCGAGGACGCTCCGGCCGCACCTATGAAATTCAGCGTCTAATTGGCCGTTCACTCCGCATGATGGTGGATCTGCATAGTCTGGACGGGAAAACATTTCGGGTGGACTGCGATGTGATTAATGCCGATGGCGGCACCCGAACCGCATCCATAACCGGAGCGGCTCTGGCCCTGCGCCAGGCAATCAAAAGGGAATTCGAGCAGGGTAATCTCGCCGCCATGCCGGATATTTTACCCATTGCCGCCATTAGCGCCGGTCTGGTTAACGGCCAGGCCCTCCTGGATCTGGAGTATAGCGAAGATTCCAGGGCCGATGTGGATGCCAACTTTGTCATGACCGCTGACGGCCGTTGGATTGAGGCGCAGAGTACCGCCGAAGGTCGTCCCTTCAGCCCGGAAGACTTTACCGCCATCGCCGGCCTGGCCCGTAAGGGAATTAATGAGCTTCTGGCCCTCTGGGAGTGCGCCTAGATGCCGGCATCCCCCTTTACCCCTGGCAAACAATCTTCCGAATGCGCCGCCCGCCTGGGTCATGTAACCACCCCCCACGGCGTTTTCCAGACCCCGGTTTTTATGCCGGTGGGTACCCAAGCCACGGTAAAGGGCGTCACGCCGGACAATCTGCGTGATATTGGCGCGGAGATTATATTGGCCAATACCTATCACCTCTTTATCCGGCCAGGCCATGAGCTAATCAGAGAATTTGACGGCCTGCACAAATTTATGGCCTGGGATCGGCCGATACTAACGGACAGCGGTGGTTTTCAGATATTTTCGCTCCGTGAACTCCGTGAACTGGCTAAAATTACCGAAGAAGGAGCGGCCTTTAAATCTCACCTTGACGGTTCGCCGTTATTTCTAAGTCCGGAAGACGCGATCATGGTGCAGGAGGCCCTGGGATCGGACATAATGATGTGCCTTGATACCTGCATTCCCTACCCCGCCACCCGGAATGAGGCGGCAAAAGCCACGGCCCTCACCGCCCGCTGGGCCGGGCGCTGCCGGGCGGCCCAGAACAGAGAAACGGGCCAGCTCCTCTTCGGCATCGTCCAGGGCGGTATGTATACCGATTTACGCCGGCAGGCCATTGATGAATTGCAGGAAATCGGCTTTGACGGTTATGCCATGGGCGGATTGAGCGTGGGAGAGCCTAAGGATTTGATGCTCGACATAACAGAGCAGACTGCGGCCATGATGCCTCGTGATTATCCCATCTATCTCATGGGAGTGGGCACACCGGAGGATCTGGTGGAAGGGGTCTGGCGCGGCGTGGATATGTTTGATTGTGTAATGCCCACCAGAAACGCCAGAAACGGAATGCTCTTTACAAGCACGGGTAAGGTTGTTATAAAGAACGCTCAATACCGGCGGGATCAGCGACCCGTTGACGAGTCTTGCTCCTGCTATACCTGCCGGAATTTTTCCAGAGCCTATCTCCGGCATCTGTATATGGCTCACGAGGTATTGGCGGCCAATCTGAACTCCATTCACAACCTGCATTATTATGTGGGTTTGCTAGCCGGGATCAGAAAGGCCATTGCGGAAGATCGTTTCAAGGAGTTTCGGCGGGATTTTTATGCCAACAGATGCTAGTGTCCACGGGTTTGGAGTTCATGAAAAGACCCACAATTGATCAATAATAAATCTATAGCGAGGATCATCTATGTTTGCAGTTAATATTGCGCACGCGGCAGGCAAGGCGGCTAGCAGCTCCGGGGCAGGGTTCATCTCATTTGTGCCGCTGATTCTGATTTTTGGGGTCTTTTATTTCCTGCTAATCCGCCCTCAGCAAAAAAAGACCAAGGAGCAACAAGCCTTCCTGAGTAATCTGAAAAAGGGCGATGCAGTTGTTTCGCAGGGCGGCTTGCACGGCGTGATTACCGGCCTCACAGATACCGTAGCTACCCTGGAAATTGCCGATAACGTGCGGGTTAAGGTAGCACGGCCCTATATAATGGGCACAGTCAGCTCCCAGAAAAAAGAGGCCGGCAATACTAGCGGCTGAAAATTACCGTGAGTTTAACCCCATCGGCGATGGGGCATTTACTGTTGCTGGTTTTTGCATTTTGGAGTATTAGTCCAACCATTGAGATCATCCAAGCGCCCGTAGCTCATCTGGATAGAGTATCTGACTACGAATCAGGGGGTAGCAGGTTCGAATCCTGCCGGGCGCACCAATTTAAAGGGGGTTAAGCTATATAGCTTAACCCCCTTTTTTTGTCTCCATAAATACTGGCTCACCATATTTGGGCCAAAGCCTATGAATGACGATAGTCATGGCAAACAAAAAAATACTTGCGCAAAACCTTTTTTTATTGCAAAAGTGGACAATGCGGAGGGTAACGCATTAAAATTGCGGAGATGGGCATTATGGGAAAGTTCTGTCGCAGCAAGAGGTATGACAAAAATTTGACCATCGACCTGTTTTTACGGGACGATTCAGCATCGTCCCTTTTGGCAGGCCCCGTACCTTGTTCCGTCCATGGTTTGTCATCTTGCGGCGTAGATCTTATTCTCGACCATATCCATTTTAATGGCCATCATATGTTCTACGCGCCGCAGGATAAACCAGGTTATCAGCTATATATCGGACAGCAGGATGACGATAAAGGGTTAGCGCCAATACCCGTGCGGCCGATATGCTTTAATATTGATGACAGCGGCAGTGTACATTATTTCCAACTTGGGGTGGAATTTATGACCCGGCCGGAGGGTGGCTGGCTCACAATTTTAAAAAATGCAGCCGCTGTTAATGCAGATGTGTCTTGTTGTTGGCTCAAAGAGCTGCTGCTTAAATTTTGGCGATAATCGGAGACTCTCATTTAATCAGGCGGTGACGCAAAAGCGGGGGGGCAATGGAGGCGGCGGCAAGGGTAATCAGCAAAAGCCAGATAATTTGCCAGAGCCAAGTACCGTTGATCTCGCCGTAGCAGAGCATCCTGGCCAGATTCACCACCGGAGTCAGAGGTAAAAGCCGCATAACCAATCTGGCCGCAGCGGGCATGTCTTTTAGGGAAAAGAAGATCCCGGAAAAGAGAAACAGCGGGGTGATAACCAGGGAAATAAAATAATTGAAGAACTCGTAACTCCGAGCCAGAGCCGTCATAATAAGCCCAATGGCGGCAAAAAATATGCCGGCCACAAAGAGAACCGGGATTAAGGCCAAGGCCCATAGCGAAGGCCAAAGGCCGAAAAGCGGCATAACCGCTAGCATAATTCCACCCGCCAACAGCCCCTTCAACGCACCCCAGATCATCTCTCCCCAAGCCAGTTCAGTGGTGGTTATTGGGGTTGAAATAATTCCTTCAAATGTACTTTGTGTGCCCAGGCGGGTAAAAGAGCCATAGGTGGTCTCAAAGGCCGCGCTGTACATCATCGCCGAGGCCGCCAATCCCGGGGCGATAAATTGCAGATAGGAATAGCCGGCAACGGGATGCACCTCCTGACCCATACCAAAGCCGAAGGCCAGTAAGAAGAGGAGGGGTTGGCCAAGGTTGCCAACCAGGCTAGAAACCATAAATTTCTTCCAGACCCTGGCGTTTCTCATGACAATGCGTAAGGCGCCCATGTCAGGACTCCCTCAATGAACGGCCGGTTAATTTAATAAAGAGGTCCTCCAGATTGGCAGGACGACGCAGCCATTGCGGCAAAGATCGTATCTCGGAATCCAACCTGGAGCAGGCATTTCTGGTATAGATAAAAATCCCATCGGCCATTATTTCGGCCCTGGCCTGACAGGCGGCAGCCACTCCGGCCAACATGCGGGCTTCCCGCTCATCGCAAATCACCTCAAAAACATCGGCTCCCACCATGTCATCAATCATCTGCTGCGGTTTGCCCTGCGCCACGATCAGTCCCTGATCCATAATCACCACCCGACTAGCCAGACGACTGACCTCATCCATATAATGACTGGTAAGCAGCATGGTCAAACCATTCTTCTGCAACTGCCGGAGACGCTGCCAGATCAAATACCTGGCCTGAGGGTCAAGCCCCACGGTTGGTTCGTCCAGGATCAATAATTCCGGTTGATGAACAAGGGCACGGGCCAAAAGTAGACGCCGCCGTTGACCACCGGAAAGATGTTGGATAATTTCATCACGGCGATTATCGAGGGCGAAGAAACGCAGTAATTCATCAACTCTGGGCCGGATATGTTTCGCCGTGATACCGTAATAAGAGGCATAAATCAGCAAATTTTCCAAAACCGTTAAATCTGGATCAAGGTTATCATTCTGCGGCACAACCCCGATCCGCCGTTTTATCTTGACCAGATCCTGCGGCACAGAAAGACCGAAAACCCGCAGATCACCAGCCGTTTTTTCCGCCAGACCAATAATCATCTGGATTGTCGTGGTCTTGCCGGCCCCATTGGGCCCCAAAAAGCCAAAACATTCACCCTGATAAATATCAAGGTCAATGCCGCGTACCGCCTGGCGGCTGCCAAAGGTTTTTTGGAGACTGCGGGCAGCTAAAATGATGTTTGCTGAATTCAAGGTAAATTTCGCGAAGTTCAAAGATTGAGTATTCATGCTAGCCTCACATTATTACACCAAAATCGGCCTTAATAAAACGCAAAACTTGCAATTTTAGCATGGTTTTCATGGTAAAATTTCGTTACAATTGCGTTGCTCCCCGATAAACGGGAGAACAAATTACAGGGCGTTAAATTCTACCAGGGATATGAATATGATTATAGAAGCCGTTGAGGTCTCGTCCGCACAAGGGCAAAAGTTGGTTAACAATCTGCGGGATCGTTACCAGACCGCCGGAGACGAACGCCGCCAGATTGTTGAGGATATTATCACGGCGGTACGCCAACGTGGTGATGATGCCCTGTTGGAATATACCAATAAATTCGATGCCGCCTCACTTACCATTGACCATCTCCGGGTAAGCGAGGCGGAGATGACCGCCGCCGGAGCCGAAGTACCGCCTGCTTTAAAGAGGACAATCACCAGGGCAATCGCTCGGATTCGCGCCTTCCACGAACATGAGAAACAGGAATCATGGCTCGTTACCAGAGACGATGGCGCGATCACCGGCCGCCTGGTTAATCCGGTTGATTCTGCCGGACTTTATGTACCCGGCGGTCAGGGCGGCAAGACACCGCTGGTTTCCTCGGTGTTGATGAATGGCATTCCGGCGGTCATTGCCGGGGTTCGGCGTCTGGTGATGCTTACCCAGCCGGCCGCCGCCGGCACGGTTAACCCCGCCCTGCTTTACGCCGCTAGCCAGGTTGGCATTAATGAAATTTATAAGGCCGGCAGCGCCTGGGGGATTGCCGCCCTAGCCTACGGCACCGACAGTATTGCCCCGGTCGATGTAGTGGTAGGGCCGGGCAATCAATTTGTTACCGAGGCCAAGAAACAGGTTGCAGGCCGGGTACGCATTGATATGATCGCCGGACCGAGTGAGGTTCTCATTGTTGCCGATGACTCCGCCAATCCCGCCTATATTGCCGCCGATATGCTAGCCCAGGCGGAACATGACCCCATGGCTCTGGCGATGTTGATAACCACCTCGAAAACAGTGGCCGCCGGAGTAACGGCCCAGTTGACAAATCTCCTGCCGCAATTGTCCAGACAGAAGATCGCCCGGCAGTCGCTACGTGAGCGGGGGGCCATTCTCATTGCCCAGGATCTTGATGAAGCGGTTGAACTTGCCAATATGCTGGCCGCGGAGCATCTGGAGTTGATGATTAATAATCCCTTTCAGTGGCTGCCCCGCATCAAACACGCTGGCGCCATCTTTTTGGGCAGCAACTCCCCGGAGGCCACCGGCGATTATCTGGCCGGCCCCAATCATGTCCTGCCAACTATGGGTACGGCCCGTTACTCGTCATCTCTGGGAGTTGAAACCTTTTTGAAGAAAAGCAGTCTGATCTCGTATTCGCGGCAGGCCCTGCTTGCCGATGCCGATGACATTCAGGCTATTGCCAATCTTGAAGGCCTGACGGCTCATGCCTTGTCAGTGGCCATTCGGGTAAAAGATGGCCAAGACTGACAACAAGGTGGATTTTGCCGGCATCCTTTGCCAGGGCTGGCGGGCAGCAGTACGCCAACAATCGTACGCAGATGTTTGCGGTCTGGATGACAATACGCTGCGGGAGCTGACGGTCTATTTCGGCGAATTGGATAAATGGCGCCGGAAGATAAATCTGGTGGCCAGGGCCGAGCCGGCCCGGATCATCGAGAATCATTTTCTTGACTCACTGACCCTGCTGCCGGAATTGACGCCATATAAAGAGGAAGAGGCCCCGTCTTTACTGGATATAGGCAGTGGCGCGGGGTTCCCCGGCCTGGTAATCAAGATCGCCTGTCCCTGGCTGCGGGTTATCCTGGTTGAACCGCGACAAAAACGGGTTTCTTTTTTACAGCATATCATCAGGTCGTTGCAACTTACGAATATCACCGTCCGGGAGGAGAGACTGGCCGAAGACAAACGGCAATTCCAGGAAAACTATGGCAGGCCCAATATCATCACCAGCCGGGCCGTGGCCGATATCAGGACTTTTCTCCAGATGCTCACCGGCGCCCCGGCCGGGAGCAAAATTATCTGCATGAAAGGCCCAGGGGCGGCGGCGGAAATAGAGGCGTGGCAGAACTCCCCCGACAACGTCTTCACAATCGTCAGCCGGCGGCGCTTTGTGCTGCCAGTATCCGGCGCGGCCAGGGAATTAATAGTATTCACCCAAATGGATCAGGAGAACAGATGACGTTCCGCTATCTTGGTAAACATTTGCACCAATCCCGAACAGAGGGTGAAGATTGCCTTTATATGTAAGTTTTGCCCGCAACACCGGTCAAAAAAGATGGTAAGCGCCGACTCCATATCTTCCTCCGGGGCCTGATAGCAGATAAGAATGGGGATGTGAGGCAGAGGGTGCAGGATCAGGGCAATATCGGCCTGGTACCAGTCAATGGCTTGCCCCATGAACAGGTCGATTAAATCTTCCAAAAGGGCCGGATTGGCATCAGCGAGTTTTCTAAGCGGCGTCTCACAGCGGCTAGTAAAGAGACCCTGCCAGTCGATACCGCCCTTTATTTCCCGAAACGAAATCCAACTGCCGGTGATTTCCCCATGGGTCTTGTTGGTAATATATGCCAACAACGGTATCTGCACCCAGGGGATGAGATGACACTCCGAGTTTAAATTACCTCTGGCATCAACGATAAAATCCTTGCCCAGAGAGTTCACCACCAAACCGTTATCCCGGTAAACCGCCCCAATGACAGGGGCGATTGCCGCCAGATCAAGCGCCGTGACCCGGCGCTGTAATTTGTCAACAAAGCCCGCCTGCTCAATCTCACTAGCCACGGGCTTACGGCATATCCCGGCCATTTTAGCCAACAGGGCGGGAGAGATATCCGGACAGTCGCACAATTTTTTCTGACCGGCCGCCACTGCCGCAGCAAAGGCCAGGCAGGATGGCAGTAGGCATTTGCCACAGTTATTGCGCGGCAATATCCGGTAAATCTCCAGGGGAGCAGCGGCCTTAGTTTCCGGCAATTATACGCCCTATACCGCCCAACACGGAACCTTCGCCCTGCTGATTGCCGCCGTATGACGGGGCGCTGGCCATAATTCTGTCGGCCATGCGGGAAAAGGGCAGACTTTGCAGCCAAACCCTGCCGGTGCCGCTGAGGGTCGCCAAAAACAACCCCTCTCCGCCCAGCACCATGCTTTTCAGGTTGCCCGCCCTCTCTATGCTATAGTTGATGGATGGCTGAAACGCCACCAGACAGCCGGTATCCAGGCGCAGGGTTTCACCATGCAGCTCTTTCTCAATAACGGTGCCGCCGGCATGGATAAAAACCATCCCATCACCCAACAGCCGCTCCAGAATAAATCCCTCACCGCCGAAAAAACCGGCGCCCAGGCGTTTGGTAAAGGCAATATCCAACTGCGTTCCCCGGGCGGCACAGAGAAAGGCGTCTTTTTGACATAAAATTTCGCCGCCAAGGCTAGCCAAATCAACAGGAATAATAGAACCGGGATACGGCGCGGCAAAGGCCACATGGCTTTTCCCCATACCCCGATGAGTGAAATGGGTCATAAATAACGATTCACCGCTAATTACCCTTTTTCCGGCCTGCAGCAACTTGCCAAAAAAACCGGCATCCGCCGCCGAGCCGTCACCCATCCTGGCCTCAAAATCAATGCCTTCCTCCATATAAGTCATGGCGCCGGCCTCAGCAATTACCGTTTCACCGGGGTCAAGCTCCACCTCCACTAGCTGCATATCGTGACCAATAATCCTATAATCCACTTCATCACATCGTTTTGTCATAGTCCTCCTCCCTGTATAACCGGTGGCATAACCGCAATTATGCACCACCGTAAGCCGGCAGAGTTACAGTAAAGGTTGCGCCCTGGCCCTGGACGCTTTCCGCCTGCACCCGGCCCTTGTGGTTTGTTATTATGCCATGCACCACGGACAATCCCAGACCGGTACCCTCGCCTTCCTCTCTGGTGGTGAAATAGGGGTCGAATATTTTCTCCAGATTGGCCGGGGAAATACCCTCGCCAGTATCACTGAATGCCAGTTTAACGGAGTTTTGCGTCTCGCCAGACACATCGATATCCTGTTTTTCCTGGCTGAGGGTAATCGTTAAGACCCCGCCGGACTTGGGTATGGCGTGAATGGCATTAGTACAAAGATTAACAATTACCCGTTGCAGTTGTACTGCGTCCGCCCACACCGCCGGGCATTGCGGATCGACATGGGTTACAACTTTTATGTCCGGCGGCACCGAAGGCCGCAATAATGCCAGCGTTTCACCAATGAGAAGAGGGAGCCGGACAAGCGAAAATTCCTGCTCAACCGGTTTACTGAATGTCTTTATCAGGCCGATTAACTCCTTGGCCTGAGAACCAGCCTTGGTAATATGATCCAGGCTAGAGAGGACTTGGGAGTTGCCGCCCGCATCCAGTCGCAATAGAGAGACATAACCAAGCATGGCGGTAAGAATATTGTTAAAATCGTGGGCTATGCCCGTGGCCATGGTGCCAAGGGCCTCCATCTTGCGGGTTTGTCCCAACTCCTTTTTCAGGGCCATTTTTTCGTGGGCCAGTTGCCGCCGTTCGGCAATTTCATCCTCTAACTCCCTGTTTTTAGCGGCAAGCTTGGCAGTGCGCCGCCGTACTGTCTCCTCAAGATGCTCCCGGTATTTTTGTAATTCCTGCTCAGCGCGTTTGCGGGCCGTAATATCCTGAATAATGATAATAACACTGTCCTGCCGGGCGATCCCGGCAATGGTCATGGCCAAATATCTGTTATTAACAATGAAAGGCGATGTTTCACCAATTACCCGACGTTTGTCACCCAGATTGATGAGCGCCGCCGTAATATCATCCCGCTTACTGCCGCTGAATAGACTGGTAAAATCAACGGCTAGCAGTTTTTCTTCGGGGCAGCCAAACAGGTCAGCCGCCTTTTGATTGACATAAACGATGCGGCCATCCCCGGTAAGCTCGACAAAACCCTCGGCCATATTTATAAGGGTTACTTCAAAATGCTCCCTATTTAACAATAACTCGGTAGTGATAACTCTCTCGTAAACATCCTCACCACCAATTATCTTACCCGCCAGATCGGTCAGCTGACCCGCCAAAATTTTCTGCAGGACAAAATTGATATGCTTCTCAACCCCTTTGAAAGGCCCCTTGGCGATACAGGCATCAGCGCCAAAGGATTTGAAATCTATTTTTTGCTCCAGGGCGGCGGCAGACAACATAATTATCGCGACACCTGCCATTTTTGGCATTTTACGCAGCATTTTACAGAGTTTTTCACCCGAAATTTTCGGCATAATTATATCCAAAAATATAACTTCCGGCTGAAAAGTTTTTATAATTTTAATAGCCTCCAGACCGCCAATTGCTGTTTTAACCAGGTACCCACTCTTGCCCAAAAAATTGGCCATTAATTTCAGGATAACCGGATTATTATCAACAACAAGAATATTTTTGCACATTAGTTATGTCCTCTCAGAAGTTGCCACAGTAACAGCCGGGACCGACGCGCATCATAACTTCATGATTTAATCAAATACCCTGGCCAAAGTCAAGACCTCCACGTTTCCAGCCCCATTTTGCCGTAATACCCTGGCACATTCATTGACGGTTGAACCGGTGGTCAGGACGTCATCAATTAAAAGAATTCTTTGCCCCTGAACGCGACGCGCGTCCCTGACCTGAAAGGCGCCGGCCAAATTTCGGCGGCGATGTTTACCGTCCAAACCAGTTTGCGGAGTGGTCCAACGGCTGCGGAGAAGAATTGTCGGTTGAATGCGCCTCTTCTCCCCGGGGAAAAAGAGGCGGGCTAGCTCAAGGGCCTGATTGAACCCCCGCTGCCGCAGACGTTTTTTATGCAGCGGCACCGGAATAATCAGATCCGGTTTTTCCCGCAAATCACCGAGGGTCGGTACTCTTGCTAGCAGGACGGTAAAGGTACGCATGGCCGTAGTGCATCCCTGGTATTTGAAAGAATATATCAGGGGGGCAGTGAATTTGTTATAACGGAAAATGGCCCTGGCCCGGCTGAAAGACGGCGGATTTCTGAGACAGGCGCCACAAAGATGATTACCGGCGGCGGCATCGGGAAACTCCCGACCGCAACAGCTGCAGACCGGCGGCCGTATCAGTGGCATTTGCGCGGCGCAACCGGGGCAGAGAAGAACATCTGCCGCCCGGCCCAAGCCTTGGTGACAGAGCAGGCAGGCGGCAGGAAACAGAATATCCTTCAGAGCCGCATAAAGGCCGGAGGGGACGCCTTTCTTCACTCTACATATTGGCAATAATCGCCGCACCGAACTCAGAGCATTTCAGCTTTGTCGCTCCTGTCATAAGGCGGGCCAGGTCATAGGTTACAGTTTTTTGGGATATGGTAATCTCAATGGCCTTCTGAATGAGATCGCCCGCCTCCTGCCAGCCCAGGTGTTCCAACATCATAACCCCGGACAGGAGCAGAGAACCGGGATTGACCTTGTCCAGTCCGGCATATTTGGGGGCAGTGCCATGGGTGGCCTCAAAGAGAGCGATCTTATCGCTGATATTGGCACCAGGCGCCAGTCCCAGGCCGCCAACCTGCGCCGCCAGACCGCCAGAGCGTCACTGATAAAATCGCCGGTAAGGTTGGGCAGGGCCAAAACACCGTACTCGGCGGGCCGCAACAGGATCTGCTGAAACATGGCATCGGCAATTCTATCCTGAATAACCACCTTGCCGGCCGGCCGCCGACCATCATATTTATCCCACAATTCCTGCTCGGTGATGCATTGCTCTGGGAACTCATCCCTGGCAAGTTCGTATCCCCAACTACGGAAAGCACCCTCGGTAAATTTCATAATATTACCCTTGTGTACCAGGGTAACGTTGGCTTTATTATGTTTGACGGCGTACTGAATGGCCTTGCGAACCAGGCGTTTGGTGCAAAAAGCGCTGATGGGCTTAATGCCAACGCCGGATGCCGGCCGAATCGTCTTGCCCAATTCCTGCCCGATGAAGTCGATAAGCCTTTTAGCACCGGGGCTGTCACTCTGCCACTCAATGCCTGAATAGACATCTTCGGTGTTTTCCCGAAAGATGATCATATTGACCTTTTCCGGCTCCTTTACCGGGCTGACCACCCCCTGGAAATAACGCACCGGCCGCACACAGGCGTAAAGATCCAGTTCCTGACGCAGACTGACATTCAGACTGCGAATGCCCTCACCCACCGGAGTGGTGAGCGGCCCCTTGATGGCAACGGCGTATTCCCGCAGGGTGGCAAAGGTGGATTGCGGCAACCATTCACCGGTCTTGGCGTGGGCCTTATCTCCCGCGTAGGTCTCCAACCAGTTGATTTTACGTTCACCGTTGTATGACTTGGCGACAGCGGCATCCAATACCTTCTGGGCGGCAGCCCAGATGTCCGGGCCGATACCATCTCCCTCAATAAAGGGTATAGTGGGATGATTTGGGACATTCAAAGAGCCATCGTCATTTACGGTTATTTTTGCAGCTGCCAAAATTATTCTCCTTTTTATTTATTTGGTATAGTTCGTGTTCAACAAACCACACTCCCGTGATTACAAAACTAGCGCAGAGTGCTTTGCCTAAGGCCGGCCTGACAGGCGGATATCGTAGGCCTTGAAACAAATTGGTTTTTCTGGTCTATTTACCATCACTTAATAACTTCACTTGATATTTCTATGCAAAAGCCAACAATAACAACCAATCTGGCCGCCCTCGCCTCCCTCTATGAAGAGATGCAGGAGGCCTATGAGCAAACTGCCAGACTGCTTGATTTTTCCTGCCACGGCTGCCCGGATAATTGCTGTGACAGCTATTTTCTCCATCACACCTATATCGAGTGGGCCTATTTGCGGGTGGGCCTTTTCAAACTTACTCAGAAAAAGCGGGATAAATATCTGGCGCGGGCGGCAGACTACGATAAGCAATGTGAGCTTGATCTAGCCGCAGGACGACGACCGGAGATCATGTGCCCGGTTAACGACAAAGGCCGCTGCGGCCTGTATGACCACCGTCTGTTGATCTGCCGCCTGCACGGCGTACCAGGCGGTATGACCATGCCAAATGGTCAACAGCGCAGTTTCCCCGGCTGCTTCCGCTGTCAGGAAATTACCGCCGACCGCCGGAATGTCACGGCCATGGATCGCACCCTGTTTTTTAAAAAGATGCTGCAATTGGAGCGTAAATTCACCGGCCCCCGCCCGCAAGCCCCACCAAAGGTAAAAATGACCCTGGCCCGGATGCTGCTCACCCCACCGCCTAACTTCTAATCATCTCGGCAATCTGAAAGGCAATCTCCAGGCTCTGCTCGGCATTAAGACGCGGATCGCAGTTGGTCAGGTAGTTTTCCTGCAGGTTTTTGTCCATAATATTACGACCGCCGCCCGTGCATTCGGTAACATTTTCACCCGTCAATTCAAAATGGATGCCACCGGGGATGGTACCCTCGGCCAGATGAATCTCAAAAAATCGCCGTATTTCCTGAAGAATATCATTAAAATTCCTGGTCTTGTGCTTAGTTTCGGCGGTATAGGTGTTGCCGTGCATGGGATCACAGCTCCAGAGCAGATTATACCCCTCTCCTTTGAGATTCCTCAGCAGGGACGGCAGATATTTATCAATTTTTCCGGCCCCAAATCTGGTTATCAGGGTTAGACGCCCTGGCTCGTTTTGCGGATTTAATTTATCTATAATCCGCTTCAACTCATCAATGTCATGATTGGGGCCAACCTTCATACCGAGGGGATTTAATACCCCGCTGAGAAACTCAATATGCGCCCCATCAAGCTGACGGGTGCGGTCACCAATCCACAGCATATGCGCACTGCAGTCATACCAGAGACCAGTAGTGGAGTCCTGCCTGGTCAGGGCCTCTTCATAGCCCAGTAACAGAGCCTCATGCGAGGTGAAGAAACTTGCCTGATTCAGTAGCGGCCCTTCCACATCCAGGCCGATTACCTCCATAAAATGCAAGGCTCGATCAATCTGCCTGGCCAGACGTTCGTATGAACGCCCCATGGGTGAGGTTTTTATGAACTCGTTATTCCAGGCAGTAACCCGGTTCAATGCTGCGTAGCCACCCTTGGTAAAGGCCCGCAGGAGATTCATGGTGGAGGCTGCCAGATAATAGCCCTTTACCATTCGGCTCGGATCCGGAGTTCTGGCCTCCGGTGTCGGCACCGGGCTATTGACCATATCACCACGATAACTGGAAAGTTCAATACCATTGACGTTTTCGGTGTCTGATGAGCGGGGCTTGGCATATTGCCCGGCGATTCTCCCGACCTTGATTACCGGTTTACCACCGGCATAACTCAAGATCACCGCCATTTGGAGAATTACCTTCAAACTCTCCCTGATGCCAGGCGCCGTGCAATTGTCAAAATCTTCCGAACAATCACCACCCTGCAATAAAAAAGCCCGCCCCTGAGACGCATCCCCCAGAAGCTGTTTCAACGCCCTGATTTCACCGGCAAATACCAACGGCGGCAATTTACTTATGGTGGCCAGAGACGCTTGCAGCTCATCCTTATCCGGCCATTTTGGCTGTTGTAAGACAGGATAATTCTGCCAGCTTGACCTTGTCCATGTGCTAGTTTTTGTCATTATTTTTATCTCCTTCGTAACCACCTTCCCGGGCCGAGGGCAAGGCACAAGCGCCGCCGACACAACATTCCTCCTGGTCAAAGGTGTTTAAAATACGGAATTCACGCTCCCGTTTTGCTCCGGCAGGGGGCGAGGCGAATTCACAGCCCGCAAGCAAGCTCAGAGCCTCTTCTCTGGTGGGAATTCCCGCCAGACCCCGCGCCAGAACCTGTCCCCGGCCAGTCTCTAAAAATTCAGCGTCTTCACCGTTGGTAACCACGGCGTAAGGTATTTGATATTCAGGGTGCAGCACCCTGGCGGCGGCTATGGCCGAGCGTTCACGGGTTACCAGTGAACCTGGGCCATAGCGCAGAACAACAAGCCGCTGTCCCGCCAGATTTATCACCAGATCAATCGTTGAGACAACAAAATTATGATTGAATAAGGTCTCTATCCGCAGGCGTGGAATCAGCTCATCTCTGCTGTAACCCTTTGCAGTCACCAGAAAACGGGCAATTTTCTGCCGATAGCGTTCATCGTCCGTGTCAACGATGGATTGGCCGCTGAGATAATCCACCAGTGTCCCATAGATCATATGATGACTAGGGATATCGGCCATTGCTTCGCCGCTTATAATTCCAACCAGGATTCAGAAAATACCGATTTGCCGGTCAGAACATTGTAGGTCTTGTAATGTTGCAATTCGCTCTCTGACAATTTACCCAGATCTGGTTCATTGCCGTCCATCATGCCGAATACAAGGTCAACCAAATTCTGACGCTGACCGGTGGCAATGGCCATCAACTCCGGATCATAGGCGTTGACAATGGCGGTTTGCAAGCCGTTCTGCATCAACATAATCAGATAAGTGCGATCCAGATATTTACGCAGATGATCGGCGACACCATTGGAGACATTGGAGAGACCGATGGTGGAACTGGCACCGGGGGCAATATCCTGCACCATACTCATAAATTCCAGCCCGGAATTTATCTGGTCAACTCCAAGGGTGATGGGAGTAGCAATGGGATCGAAAAACATCTTCTCGTTGGGAATACCCGCTTCGCTCAGAGCCATCATCAGATCAACCGCCATGGCCGCCCTTTCGTTTGAATCACGGGGCATACCGTCCGGCCCCCAAAGCAGAGCGACAACATTACAGCCCATCTCGGCGGCCACCGGGATTAATTTTTCCATTCTCTCCGGCTGAGCGGAAATAGAGTTCATCAAGGCCCCCGCCTTATTTTTGACCGCCTTGAAACCGGCGGCCATGGCATCGGTATTGGTGGTATCCAGACACAGAGGGGTATCGGTTACAGCCTGCACTGTTTCAACCACCCAGGGCAGCAACTCGACCCCGTCCTTACGGGCCGGGCCGATGTTGAGATCCAGGAAGGCCGCACCGGCGGCACTTTCCTCTTTGGCCATTTCCTGAACAGGCCCGGCCTCTCTGGCCTTCATGGCGGTGCCACTTCTGGTTCCCATGATATTGATACTCTCGGCAATGGGTTTAATCTGGGTCATTGTTTCCTCCTGATTTTTCTTTTTATATAACTGCTCACAGGGTACCGAACCTGCTTCGTTATCGCCCTGCTCACGTACAGGGAGTACGCTTCGCAGGACGATGCCTCACATCTCCGGCACCCTGTAAGCAGTTACAAGTCCTGTGGTTATTGATATTAAGGTACCTACGGGGTGAGTAGTTACCTTTTTATATTAAAACCGCGATAGTAATGATAAAAATATGAACTTCGAAAAATAGCGTGAATGGCCGATATTGTCAAAGTTTTTTCAACGCAACCACTTTTTTTTCATGAATTTTACCGCAGCCGGCAGTGAAAATGGCCGGCCGGCCAGACGAGGATCATAACGCAGAGGATTGGTATGAAGAACCGTGGCGGCATGAATATAAAAATTATGCCAACCCGCTTTTTTGGCTCTGAGCGCGTATTCCATATCGGCAAAATAGGGCGGCATGGCCGCATCCGGCAGGCCAATATCTTCAATCAGTTCCCGCCGGATAATTTTAGCGCCACTCCAAAGCCAATCGACCTCCGCATCGGCCTTATAAGCAAAAAATGGCGCCAAATGTTTATCGTGCCTGCCGCTATAGCCAGAAGTCCTGGGTAAAAATTGCCGCACCAGGGAAAAAAGAGAATGAAAAGCCCGGACGGTGCGCTCCGGCTTACCGTAGGCATCAATAATACGGGGAGCGGCAAGGCCCGCGTACGGATTGTCGTCCATGAACTCCACCAAACGCAGGAGGCATTGCGGCTGTATCTGAACATCATGACTAACAACCATAATATAGCGCCCGGCGGCCAGGGCCGCAGCCTGATTACAGGCCCCTACCTCCGTTTCTCCGGGCAGGGCGAAGATATTCAAGGCCGGGAACTCACTCAGCAGCGCTGAGTCGCTGTCCCCGCCGCGATTGACAAGAAAGATTTCAATTGCCACGGGATCAGCGGTCTCAGCTAAAGAACACAGTAAACTGCGGGCCGCCGGTGGCTGCCACTTGATGGCGGTGCAAACCGTTATATCCGGCTGAATATGCGGCGGAGATTCCAAAATATATTCCCTTTATGGTGCCGCTCCCTCAGGTAGTTAAGGCCCTCTGCACCGATGGAAATAGCGCCATATTGGTGTGGGGCAGAAACAGAGCGGCCATGTAGTGGCTCATAAATTTATGGTTTTCACTAAGCTCCATATTGGTCATTAAACTGCTGACCTGATTACGCTCCCGAAAACGTTTATGATCAACCAGGCTGATCTGCGCGCCCATCAACGAAGCGTTGCCCAGGTAATAGAAGCGTTCCCGGTCAATATCGGGCAGCAGGCCGATGGATATGGCACGCTCCAGATCAATATAGGCCCCGAAATTCCCGGCCAGGATGACCCGTTCCAAATCAGTAAACCCCATTCCCACCGTTTCAAGCAGGCTCACATAACCGGCGAACATAGCCCCCTTGGCCCTGATCAGATTGTCAAGATCCACCTCGGTTATGACTATATCCTCACCGAGCATGGTGTTTTTGGCCCAGGCCAGGACATATTCAAAATTATCAACACCCTCTCTGATTCTGGGGTGATTCAGGCTACGGTTGAACTTGCCCTGCTGATCAATAACTCCGGCATCAAACAATTCGGCGGCAATGCTGATGAGACCGGAGCCGCAGATACCGCAGGGCTTGCTGTGACCAATAGTAATAATCATCGGATCCAGGGTATCAGGATCAAGGTGAAAATTTTCGATGGCACCGGCTGAGGCCCGCATACCGTACTTAATACCGCCGCCCTCAAAGGCCGGGCCAGCCGAACAGGCGGCACAGATCATCCAATCGCTGTTGCCGACAACAATTTCACCATTGGTGCCAATATCAATAAATAGAGTAACTTCAGAACTTTTATGCATCTGACAGGCATGTACCCCGGAGGTGATATCGCCCCCCACGTAACTGGCCACAGAGGGGTAAAGAAAGAGACGCACCGATGGATGGGCATCAATCCCTATTGCCGCCGCCCTGGTCAGGGGCATCTGATTACATATGGGCACATAGGGCGTTTCTCTGATGAACTTGGGGTTCAAACCCAGCAGCAGATGGGCCATGACAGTATTACCCGCCGCCATGATATAGGTGATATCTCGGGCGGCAATGCCCTGTTTACCGCAGACAGAGGCGATGATCTGATTGATGGAGCCTACCACCTTTTCCCGCAGGGCCTGCAAACCACCGGGCCGCTGCGAATAGATGATTCGGGAAATTACGTCTTCACCATAGCCGATTTGGCCGTTATAACACGAGGCATCGGCTAACACCTTGCCGGTATTAAGATCCAACAGAATACCGCCCAGAGTTGTGGTGCCAATATCCAGGGCAAGGCCATAAAATTCGCCCGTAGTATCACCCGCCTCCACGGCAATAATACGATCCGGCTCCTCAGGCCGTTTACCGCGCAACATGATGACCGTTACCTGCCAGTCTGCCTGGCGCAGAATAAAGGGCAGCTCCTGCAACAGAGCAGGGTGGTCATAGGTGGGTTCCTCGCAGTCGTAACAGCCCTTTTTGATTGCCCGCATCAGTCGTTGGAGATCCGGCGCGTTGTCCTCGGCGGTGGGCGGATCGAGTTGCAAAAAACGCTTTTCCACCGGGGGATCAACATCCCATTTCCCCACCAGGGAATCCAGGCTGCGGGCCGGTATGGCCCGGGTGGTTTTGGGCTTACGCTTCAGGGCGGTGCCATCGGCCCTGGTCTTGACTGGAACCTGAACTTCCAAATCGCCGGTAATGGTTGATGAACAGGCTAGTTGATAGCCCTGAGCCCGTTCCCCGGCCGTGATTTTATGACCTTTTTCGGTGGGCGCGGTGCCTGCCAATATTTTGACCTTGCATTTACCGCAGACCCCTTCACCGCCACAAAAGGCGTGAATATAAACCCCGGCCCTGGCCGCCACATCCAAAAGATTTTCCCCCTTGGCCGCCGCAACTTTGATATTATCCGGTAAAAAATGTACAGTGTATTCCATTGATTTTTGCTTTCTAATAAATATTTATCCCTGTATAGTTCGTGAAACTCCTGCTGCGTCTTGCAAGTCGCACGATAATGGAGTTTTTATAACAGAAATACAGCTATAAGGCACTAAACAAAAAATGACATTGGTAAAGAGAATTAAGGTTCCCACCGCAGCTGGTATTGTCCAATTTGAGGTTACGCCGGCCGATTACCAGGCCAATCTGACCAGGGTGCAGAATTCCCTGGCCCGGCTCCAGCCCACTCCCGGTACCCTCGTTGTTCTGCCGGAATTATGGGGCGGCGGCTTTGCCTATGCTGACCTGATCAATCTGGCGCGCCGGTCTCCTGAGCTACTTGATAGCCTGCGGCAGCTAGCCGCAAATTACGATATTATCATTGCCGGTTCTCTGTGGGAGGAAGACGGCGGCGCATATTTTAACACCCTGTTTGTAAGCGGCGCTGCCGGGATTATGGGCCAATACCGCAAGCAGCATCTTTTCGAACCGATGGCAGAAGACCGCCATTTACAACCCGGTTGCAACCCGTCTCCCATTACAACACCTTACGGTCTCTGCGCCGGTCTGGTCTGTTATGATCTGCGTTTCCCGGAGCTTACGGCCTCGCAGGTTGGCCGGGGAGCGGCCTGCATAATTGTAACGGCCCAGTGGCCGGCGGCCCGTCTCGGCCACTGGCAGACGCTGCTCCAGGCCAGAGCCATCGAAAATCAGGCCTTTGTAGTGGCCTGTAACAGTTCCGGCATAGCCGGCGGCATTAAATTCGCCGGCCATTCAATGATCATCGCACCCGATGGCTCAGTCCTGCGTGAAGCCGGGAACACAGAGACAGAATTTATAGCAAAACTGGACGGCCAAATACTAGAGGCTGTAAGAACGGACTTTAATACCGTAGCGCCAGCACCGTATCACCCTGCCGCCCGTGCCAAGATTCTGAGCCGCAAGGATTTACAGCAGCATATTGCTATGTTGCGGGCCATTGGTAAACGGGTGGTTTTCACCAACGGCTGCTTTGATATCATCCATCAAGGCCATACCACCTACCTTGAGGAGGCCAGGCGCCAGGGCGATTGTCTGGTGGTGGGCCTAAACAGCGATGCCTCCGTCCGGGCAATAAAAGGCCCGGAGCGGCCGGTAAATTCGGCAGACAGCAGGGCTGTAGTGCTAGCCGCCCTGGGCTGCGTGGATTACATCTCTATTTTTGCGGAGGAAACACCTCTCGACTTGATAAAGACTGTGAGGCCGGATATTCTGGTCAAGGGAGCAGACTGGCCGGTAGAGAAGATTGTCGGAGCCAGGGAGGTTATGGCTCGGGGCGGCCGGGTCATTAATATTCCAACCGTGCGGGGATTTTCCACCACCAGTACGATCGGGGCGATCAGGGAGCGGAGCTAGTACCTTATGGCTAAAAAATTTGATATCTCGGCATATGTCAAAACCATGGAGGATCATCTTGGCGGTCAGGACGGCCCGGCTAAATGTTTCTGGAAGGCCTTGAGTTTCGCAGTTGATGCCCATCAAAATCAAACCCGTAAATCCGGAGAGGCCTATATAAGCCACCCCTGCCGCGTGACTCAGATTCTGGTAGATGAATTTGGAGTTAATGATCCTGAAACCCTGGCCGCGGCCATACTTCATGATACCATAGAAGACGTTCCAGACGTTACCACAGAGGTAATCGGCGCGCTTTTCGGCCGCAAGGTCTTATCAATCGTTGATGGCTGTACCAAGATTACAGATTTTTATGGCGATCAGCAGTCTTTTTACAAGCTTGTTCACCGAAAAATTTTTTCCGTGGCGGCCTCCCGCGTTGAAGTGATGCTGGTAAAGCTGGCTGATCGTCTGCACAATATGCGCACCTTAAATTCCATGCCCCGCCATAAACGCCAGAAGATTGCCGAGGAAACATTGAGGGTATATGCGCCAATGGCACATATAATGGGGCTTTTTGAGCTAAAAAGGGAGCTGTATAATCTGGCGATTAAGTATAAATTCCCCCGGCAAAGCCAAAAACTTGAGGCGCATATTGCCAGGATTGCCGGCAAGGTAAAAGAACTGGGCATCAAGAGCAAGTTGCAGACCGTTTTTGATGAAACCTGGATCACCGCCGATATCTTTATTGTTGTCAAGGGCCTGTCATCGTATTTTGATCCAATTAAAATGGCTCTGGCCCGTGAAATCGAAACGCCGGTGGAGATTATCATCTCGGTGGCAGACCGCCAGACCTGTTATCGAACCCTGGGTGTGGTGAATCAGCTTTTCCCGCCAATTCCCCGAACCATCAGAGATTTTGTCGCCAATCCCAAGCCTACGGGATACCAGAGTTTACACGCCAGAGCCAATTTCCGGGGTCAGACCTACCTGTTTAAATTCAGGACACCGCAGATGTATCAATGCGGCCGGCAAGGTATTGTGCGTCTGTGGCTTGAACATCGAGAAGACCCCTCTGAATTTGAAGAGGAAATTCGTGAATTATTCAATATCCTTGGTGAAAACGAGGGTATTTCCTACACCGGTGTAATTGCCGCCAGTGGTAAAAAGGAGATTTACACCTATACCCCCAAGGGCGAACGTATCTGCCTGCCCAGCCAGAGTGTGGCGCTTGATTTTGCCTTCAATGTCCATTCCGAGGTTGGTATGCGCTGTGTGGCGGCGATGGTGGGCAGCAAACATGTGGGGCCGGACTATATTCTCCACGATGGTGATCGGGTAAGGATTATCACTCAGGATGAGGCGGTGGAATTTGAGCCGGATATGCAGGGCCTTTGCCAGACGCCCAAAGCCCGCTCCATGTTGGCCAGGACCTTCCGCTATCGCAGGTATATGCTAGCTCAAGATATAGGAAAATCTGTAATGCGGCAGGAACTTAAAAGGTACGGACTGCCCGGCGAGATTCTGGAATCGGCCGGCATGACCAAAGTTTTGCAACACTTTGAGATTTCTGACATGAAAGGTTTATTCCAACGGGTTGGCACGGGGCAGCTACGGTTAAAAAAGGTAGTAGCCGCTGTGATTTCAATGTCGGCGGAGGGGCACACCCTCCTGGAGTCTCCAACCGGAGCCTTTAACCATATTTTTCTGGACAATCTGGATCCAGCGTGTATTAAGATGTCGCAATGCTGCACGCCGCTGCCAACAAACAAGGGACTTTACGGCCTGCTCAGTGAACGCGGCCTGTCGATTCATCACAAAAATTGCGGGCGTCTTAAGTCTCTTGCCCTGCAACGGGAAGACGTGGTTGAGGTGCGTTGGAACCTGAAAAAAACCAGGATAAATAAACCGCAAATTCTTTTTATTCCGCAACCGATAAATCGGCACCGTATCTTTATGCTCCTGAGCGTGGCGCCAACCGAGATGGTAATTCTTAATATTGTCGCTCTATCGTCCCAGATAGACGGGACCTCAGCCTGGGAGATAAATTTTTCTGTGGATAATCTGTGGCAGCTGAAAAATTCATTGAGCCATTTTGACAAAAGCGGCCTGCCCTATGAAATCGTTTTAGAGCAATAACCACAAAAGTAAGCGCCAAGATTTATTAGGAGTAGGGGCGGGTTTCAAACCCGCCCACGGTGTTGCCAACCATGGGAGTGTGGTTTATTGATCGCTCACCCACAAAATATAACTTCAAGGAGAAAAATATGTTAAGGAAAATTTTAATGATGTTTGCCGGTCTGTCTTTATGCCTGACCTCAGCAGCGGCGGCCGGCCAGAACAATCTGGCCGCGGGTCTCTATGCCAATATGGCCACTAGCAAGGGTAATATATTACTGCGGCTAGATCAGGACAAAACTCCTTTGACAGTGGCCAATTTTGTCGGCCTGGCAGAGGGTACCAAGGATTCCAACCGGGGTAAGGGAGTGCATTTTTATGACGGCCTTACCTTCCACCGGGTGATAAGTAATTTTATGATCCAGGGCGGCGACCCGCAGGGCACGGGGCGCGGTGGGCCGGGATATACCTTCCCCGATGAATTTAACCCCTCTCTGCGTTTTGACGGCCCCGGTGTTTTGGCTATGGCCAATGCCGGCCCGAATACCAACGGCAGCCAGTTTTTTATCACCCATGTGGCCACGCCATGGCTTAATGGCAAGCACACCATCTTTGGCCAGGTTGTCAAGGGCCAGGACGTGGTAAATGCCATCCGCAAGGGTGACAAAATAAATAAAGTTACCATTATTCGGGTGGGGGCCAAGGCCAAAGGTTTTAAGGCCGATCAGCAGGCATTTGCCAAACTGCTGCGCCAGGCCAAGGCCAAAATTAAAGATCAAATGAGGGCCAAAATGACCAAAGATGAGACTATTATCCATAAAAGATGGCCCAACGCGATTACTACCCCGTCTGGTCTAATGTATGTGGTCACCCACGCCGGCAGCGGCGATACCACCCCGCCCAGAGGAACTTTGATTACCACCAATTACACGGGCTATCTGCTAAACGGCACAAAATTCGACAGCTCCGTTGACCGCGGCCAACCATTTAAATTCCGCGTGGGAATGCATCGGGTAATTAAAGGCTGGGACGAGGCATTTCTCTCGATGAAAAAGGGTGAAAAAAGAACGCTGATTATCCCGCCGGATCTGGGATACGGGGCGAGAGGCGCGGGTGGGGTAATCCCGCCCAACGCCACCCTGGTATTTGACGTGGAATTGCTGAATTTTTAGCGCAGAACCACGGCCCCGGCATAATCGTTGAGTTGAATACAGAAAAAGGGAATGGCGGCCGGCATATCCCGGCGCCGACAGGATAAATGGCCGCTGAAGCCGCCGGCACGAGCTTCGAAACACTGTAATTGCAACTGCATAAAGCCCGGCAGAGGTTGGCGGGGAAAGGCCTTGCGAACCGCTTCTTTGACCGACCACAAGATGGTAAGCAAGGCCGTTTCAGAGAGGCCGTAGTTATTTTCACATAATATTTGTTGTTCCGCAGCAATGGCGAAACGACTTTTGACTCTGGCCACGGTGGGGTTTATTTTTTGAAAATCGATGCCGCAGAGGCACGAAAAAGCCAGGGCGGCGGCAATTGAACCACTGTGGGTGATGGAGATATCCGGCATTTTTTCTGTGGCGCGGCCGGGCAGTTGACAAAACGGCCTCCCGGCGGCGTCCGTGTATATTTGCACCTGCCAACCGTACTCAGCGGCAATATCAGGCCGGAGCGCCAAAACCGCCGATTTGGCGGCAATGCGGCCTGCTAGCCATTCGGCTCCGCGTTTAGCGGATTTAAAGCCCGCAAAAACATCCTCCTGCCGCTGCAGATAAAACTCGACAAGTCCCCTTAGTTCATCACCACTCAGGTTTTTCACGGTGGCCAGATCAACGCCGCTGACGACAAAATCAGGTCTTAGACCCAAAAAAGTCTTAATGCCGCCCAACTGTTTTGCCGTGAACAGGGGCGGGGTATATAGGTGCGGAATCGGCGGCAGCGCTGAAAACAACTTGCTATTTTGTCGCAAATATAGTCTTTCCTTGATGGGGACGGTCACTTCTCCAAGTGTGGCTTGTTGATTGTTTACGTTATTTTAGCCGGATCGTTGCCGGTATTTTTTATTTACAGGCGCTAAAGCCTGATAACAGAGAATTATGACTGCCTTAGATATTGGTGTTATCGTTATAACGGTGTTTTTTCTGGTGCGGGGAATATGGATCGGTTTTGTCCGCCAGATTGCCTTTGTCCTGGCTCTGTCCATGGGCTACCTAGCCGCCGGGGCCAATTACAGCCTGTTTTCCCGCTATATAGTCAAGTGGGTCTCCGATCCGCAGCTCCGCTTTGTTATCACCTATATGATACTTTTTCTGGCAACCTATGTCATTATAATGCTGTTGGGGGCGGGGCTGAAAAAGGTTATGCAGGTTACATTCCTAGGCTGGTTCGACCGTCTCATGGGCGGGGTGTTCGGTCTGGCCAAAGCGGCCTTTATCGCTACCCTGGGGTTTATGGCCCTGGCCGGTGTTTTTTCCAATTCAAACCCCATAATCCAAAAATCATTCAGCAGCAAATATCTTACGCAGAGCGCTAAATTTGTCACATCTTTCATTAAGGATAAAAATCTCCAACAGTCCCTTTTGCCGCACCAACCCGCAATCTCAGCCTTCCTCGCCAATCCCGTACCAGCCCTTAAGAAGCTGGGGGGCAAGACCAAATAGATAACCTAGCATGATCTTTTGATTGATTAAGGTGGTCTTGACTATTCCCAGTCTTTGCCAACGCCTGCCTGAGGTTAGTACCGCCGCCCGCGCGATTCTTATTTTCCCCAATTTCTGCAGCCGCTTAATTAATAAAACATCCTCCAGAATCGGTTCCTGGGGGTAACCGCCAATTGCATTGAAATTTCGGCGGCTGATAAAAATGGCCTGGTCACCGTAGGGCAGCTGCCAAAACCGGCTGCGCAGGTTGGTGAAAAAGGCGATCATGCGGGCGGCCGAGCCGGGCAGATCAAAGCCAAAGCGGAAGGCGCCGGCCGCCGTCTCCGGCCGCGCGATAATTTTTTTTATTTGCCGATGAAAATTCTCCGGCAGGATGGTATCGGCGTGCAGGAACAGAAAAATCTCACCTCTGGCCGCCTGAGCGCCAAAATTCATTTGGGCGGCCCGGCCTGGGGCCGAGGTATAGACCCGGGCGCCGCAGGAGACGGCAATGTCGGCGGTGGCGTCCCGGCTGCCGCCATCAACAACAATAATCTCCCTGGTGGCCGGCCCGGCCGCCCGCCGGATCGTTGCGGCAATATTGTCCGCCTCGTTAAGGGCGGGTATAATGACGGAAATATTTGAGGTCTTCCGGGCGGTCGATGTCATGGAGAGGCTCCATTTGCCTGATAATCAATTTTCGGCAGGCGGCTTTATCAATAGTCTGTATCAAAACCCGTGCCGTACCCCAGGCGATATTTACAAACAATTCGGGGTGAAGCCCATGCATACCGATGAGATAATAGCCGCCGTCCAGGGCCGGGCCGATCACCAGATCGGCCTGCGGCATAGCGTCAAAAGCCGCTCCTAAAATAGCCGGGGATACGTCCGGACAATCGGCGCCAACAAGGATTATTTTAGACCTTTTTGCCCGAAAACCAGAGACAAATGAGGCCGCCAGGCGCCGGCCCATATCACCAACCGCCTGGAGATGATAGATAAGATCATCGCCAAGCCAGGCCGTCATTTCGGCTAACGTGGCGCCATCGTAGTGAATCTGAAGATCAATGGCCCGATGCCGCGCCAATTCACGGCCCTGCGCGACAATATGCTCGGTCATCTGCCGTTGACAAGACGCCGCCGCCTCGTCACCCATGACTCGGCTCAACCTGGTCTTTGTCTTGCCAGGCCGCGGAAATCGGGTAAAGATAACCAGGAGATCGGCGGCCTGAGGCGAAATTGAACTGCTTAATTGCTGATCCACTTTGCCATTATATCCTGGGGCAGCACAGCGGGATCGCCAACAATGACCGGTTTGGGTTTTGCCGCCGGGGATTCTGCCGAAACTGATATAGTGGCTGCCGCCTTTGCCGGCGGCACGACCGTGCCATCC
>JAADIV010000033.1 GCA_013151175.1 Deltaproteobacteria bacterium
CAATTTGCGATTTGGGTCTAATTGTTGTATAGTCCGCTCCTCCCACAGCTTTTGGAAGTATCAATTCCCTGTTACGTATAGATAATTGCCGGTTTAAGCTAAAAACTGAAAACGGTACTCTTTTTTTCAGGTATTTGTCTATGCGCTTTCTATCTGTGTTTTTTCTCACTGTCTTTCTATCGACTTAAGTCTATAGTCGTTGACATTAACCAACTCCATGACGGAGTTACAAAAGGAATTTATGGATTTTAAAACCTTTAATTTTCACTCTTCAATTACCGCCGGTATTGAAGCGGCAGGCTATCAAACGCCCACCCCTATTCAGCGGAAGGCAATTCCGGCAGTTTTGAAGGGGCAGGATATCATGGGGCTGGCCCAAACAGGTACCGGTAAGACCGCGGCCTTTGTTCTGCCCATTTTAGAACGGCTGATCAACGGTGGACGGGGCTTTGTCCGGGCCTTGATTGTTGCTCCCACCCGTGAACTGGCGGAGCAGATTAACGACAATATCTGCACTCTTGGTAAAAAAACCGGTCTTCGCAGTATTTCGATCTATGGCGGGGTGAATATCAATGCCCAGATTGCCAAACTGAGCCGGGGGGTTGAGATTATTGTTGCCTGCCCTGGGCGGCTCCTCGATCATCTCAAGCAGCAGACAGTCTCGCTTTCCCGGCTTGAGGTGCTGGTTCTTGATGAGGCGGATCATATGTTTGATATGGGCTTTTTCCCTGACATCAAGCGGATTATGCAGCAGCTTCCGGACCGTCGGCAGAATCTTCTTTTCTCGGCCACCATGCCGAGGGAAATTCTGCACCTTGCCAGGGAGGTGCTGCATCAGCCGGTGACTATTCAGATCGGTATTACGGCCCCGGCCGATACCGTCACCCATGCTGTTTACCCGGTGGCGCATCATCTAAAAACCAGGCTTCTGCTTGAACTCTTAAAGAATACGACTACTGAATCGGTATTGATCTTTACCCGAACCAAACATCGGGCCAAGCGTATTGGTGAACAACTGGCTAAAAAGGGGTTTAAAGCCGCCTCAATTCAAGGCAATCTGTCGCAGAACAGGCGGCGGGAGGCCCTGGATGGTTTTCGTGACGGAACTTACCAGATCCTGGTCGCGACTGATATTGCCGCCCGGGGAATTGATGTCTCAGGAGTTTCGCATGTGATTAATTACGATATTCCCAATACCCCTGACGCCTATATCCACCGGATTGGCAGAACCGGCCGGGCCGCCCGTACCGGTGAGGCCTTTACCTTAGTTACGGATGACGATATTACTATGGTTCGAGGAATTGAGCGGGTTCTTGGTGCCAGGATTAAAAGCAAGGTTCTTGATGATTTTGATTACGATATACCGGCGCCGAAAAATAATCAGGAGTTTGCCCGGCCGCCCCGTAAACCGGTTCCCCGTTATAAGTCACTCCATCGGCCCAAAAAGACGGGGCCAAAACCATCGAGATCAACCTCGTCGGCCGAAACTAAACCCGGCAGACCACAGCAGCGGCCTGCCGGCAGTAAATCGGCTGCCGGATCTAAACCCCGGCACGGAGGTGGTTCCTTCCGCCCCAGACGTTCCAGATAAGTCTTTTGGGGCCGCGCCGGTTAGGCTGTTTAAACGAAAGCCTGCCGTATAAAACGGATGGCGCTGGAATTCCAGGAATTGGGGTTCCGGCGCCATTCGTTCATTTCTTTTTGCTCATCTCTTGTAAAATATCTTTGATTTTATTTAATTCCTGACCGTATTTTGTCCAGTCAGCCTGTTTCAGATAATCCAGAGCCTTGTTGTAATATTTTAGAGCCTTTTCGGCCATGCCGGGCAGCGATCCTGTCGGCGATCCGCTAAGGGCTTTTTGTACCTGGGCGGCGGGGACGGATTTTATCGCGAAGACGGCTCGCAGGGCATCATCAAGATTATCACGCATTTGCAGTTTATTTCCAAGCGCGACAATGACCCGCTTTAATTCCGGCATCCTGCTTTGTTCCGACTGGAGGTAAACCGGTTCCACATACAGAAAGGAATGCTCAATTGGAATAACCAGTAAATTACCGCGAATAACGCTGGAACCCATCTGTCCCCAGAGGGTTAACTTGGAAGAGATTTCGGGCTTTTGGTTTATCCGGGCGTCAATCTGTAATGGCCCGTAAATCAACTTTTCCTTGGAGAGGCGGTATTCCACTAATTGGCCATAGTTTTTGCCGTCACAGCGGGCGCACAGCCAGGCCACCATATTGTTCTTCTTTGATGGTGTAAAGGGCAGCATCAAAATAAATTCTTCCGATTTGGTGTCCGGTAACCTCATAATAATATAATAAGGTAACATGGTCTGCTGACTCTTATCGTAAACCTCCGTTGGTAAACTCCATAAATCCTCCTGGTTATAGAAGACCTGGGGGCTTGTCATGTGAAATGTATTATACATTTCTCCCTGAATGCGGAAGAGATCCATGGGGTAACGTATATGAGTCCTCAGGTCGGCGGGCATCTCGCTTATGGGTTTAAAGAGGGTGGGGAATATTTTTTCATAGGTCTGGATTATCGGATCTGAGGGGTCAATTACATAATAAGAAATGTCCCCGTTATAGGCGTCAATGACCACTTTTACGGAATTACGAATATAATTCAGCCCTCTGTTGCCTTGAGACTGAGTAAGAGGCTGGGAGTAAGGGAACATATTTGAGGTGGTATAGGCGTCATGAATCCAGTAGAGCCGCCCATCTTTACCCACTACGAGATAGGGATCAGAATCATACTGCAGAAAGGGGGCTATTGTCCTGTCCCTGTCCGTAATGAGGCGATGGAACATGATACGGCTCTTGTTGGTGACGTAATGAGTCAGCAGGATGTTTATATCCGAGAAATCAGAGGCATAAACCAGCTGACGAAAAAGGCTGGAAAGCTGAACACCGCCTCTGCCCTGGTAAGAGGTATAGACATTTTTGTTGCCCTTGGGATAATCGAACTCCTTGGTTTTGGTGTTGACAATGGCGTATTGGTTAGTTTGTTCACCATAGTAGATTTCCGGGCGTTTGATCGACAGAACCTGTGAGCTGGGCGGGATGTTCTGGACAATCAACTCCGGCATGCCGTCTTTGGTGATTTTGTTTACCGGGCTCATGACCAGGCCGTAACCGTGGGTGTATTTTAGATGTATATTAATCCAGGTGCGGGCGCGGGTCGGGAGCCGTGAAGGAGGTAATTCCCGGGCCGCGAGGGCTACCTCGGTGTATTTATTCTTGAAATGATAGCGGTCAATATCCACATTTTTGAAATTATAATAAAGCCTGATTTCCTGTAATTGTCTGTAAGTCTCGATCAACGGCCTGGTATCCCAGAGCCTGACATTATGAATGGTGGCCTGATTCTCTTTTATGTTCTGGTAGGTTGTGCTCTGGCGTACCGGGAAAGATTTTTCTTTGATTTTGTTCAAGCCAAAGGCCAGACGGGTGAATTTTATGTTATGGCTGATATAAGGGCTTTCCTTGCTTAATTCCGTGGGTTTAACTATATATTGCTCAATAATGCTGGGGTATAGCCAGGCGAATCCGACGAGAACCACAAAATAAGCTATAATGGAATAGAGCAGTAAATTCCATTTTTTGATGAAGGGCATAATAAAGGAAAGAATTGCCACCAGCAGAGCCATGATGAATACCGCCCAGTAGGCAGGAATCCGGGCATGGACATCGGCATAGGAGGCCCCGTATGCCACACCTGAGCTTGAATACATCAGGCCGTAGAGTTTCAGCCTGAAAATCAGGGCGATGCCGAGAAAAAACAGGCCGCCGAGAACCACGAGATGAGAGCGTACTTTTGGGTTTATGTAAAAGCGGTTTTCCTGGACGCCGACGGCTTGATCCATAAAATAAGAGGCCGCAACCGCTAATAAAACAATAACCACAGACAACAAATACCACTGCTGGATAAAATCATAGAGCGGCAGTTGAAAGACATAGAATCCCACATCTTTGGAAAAAATCGGGTCGATTACCCCAAATTTACTGGCATGCAGGAATTGTAAGAAAATTTCCCATGAGCTGGCGGCATTGGAACCCATGATGAATGAAAAAAACAGGATAATTGCGGCCCATGAATATTTGGCGTATTTATCACTGAAAATGATATCAAAAAACGTCGTGGGCTGCTCTGGTGAGAGTACTCTCAAGGAGCGGGTGTGGCTGCCTCTTTTCCTTGAAACTGCAATGTTCAGCCAGGCAAAAATTCCAAACAGGAAGAAAAAAACGGAAAAGGACAGGAACTTTGTGGTGAGAGTCGTCGCGAATACCGCGCCGAAACCGATATTCTTGAACCACAGCCAGTCACCGTAATATCCGGCGAAAGGGGAGAACATCAGCAGAGATACTATAACAAGAGAAGTAAACGCGATAAGTACTGATTTTAAACTCATGATAAACACCCCTCTTGATTTTAATTTGTAAGATCAAATATTTAAGTGATATTACAAAATATATTAAGAAGAGACTCTATCACAAACCGGATAGCCCCGCAAGGCCCTG
>JAADIV010000135.1:0-2593 GCA_013151175.1 Deltaproteobacteria bacterium
AGCCATCTGAACGCGGTACAAAATATAGAAAATGCCTGCGCGAAGACCATTACCCCCCTGCAGCGTCTCGAACATTTTCTCGGCGGTTGGGTAAGTCTGCTCATCCTGCCGCTTTTTGCCCTGGCCGTGTTAAGTCTGGTCAAGAACCGGGTGCCATACGGGGTAAGAATTTTCCTCTCCGCCCTCGCTATTGCCGATGACATGGGGGCGGTTCTGGTCATCGCCATTTTCTATACCAAGTCAATTGCCTGGGAATATTTTATTATTGCCGCTGTCTGCCTGGTTTTGCTCGCTGTCGCCAACCGGCTATGGATCAGGCATACCTTGGTTTATGCCATCTTGGGAGCCGGGGTCTGGTTTTCGTTTATGGCGGCCGGTATCCATGCCACTGTTGCCGGGGTGGTTGTCGCTATGTTTATTCCGGCCCGCGGCCGCTATGATACCGACTGCTTTCTCCGGGTAGTCAAGAAAGCGCTCAGCCGCTTTAATTGCCGCATGGGTGATTGTGGTCGAACCATCCTTCTCGAACAAAGCCATCTGAACGCGGTACAAAATATAGAAAATGCCTGCGCGAAGACCATTACCCCCCTGCAGCGTCTCGAACATTTTCTCGGCGGCTGGGTAAGTCTGCTCATCCTGCCGCTTTTCGCCCTGGCCAATGCCGGTATGCATATTGATTTAAATACGCTCTATTCTACTCTGTCCACCCCTCTTTCCCTGGGAATTATTTTTGGTCTGACCCTGGGGAAACCCCTGGGTATTTTCATCTTTACCTTCGTTACCGCCAAGCTCCTCAAGACTCCCCTGGCCCAGGGGATGAATTGGGGCCATATTCTCGGTATAGGTATGCTGGGCGGTATAGGATTTACCATGTCTATTTTTATTACCGGCCTCTCTTATAGTAACCCAAATTTTCAGGAAATAGCCAAGGCCGGCATTTTAACAGCTACTACTCTGTCATCCATCATCGGACTGGCTGTTTTGTTCGCCTTGTCTCAGAAACGGAAGGAAACAGTCAGTTAGGGCCTTGCCTCTGTTTTAATCAACGCTCTTCAGCAAATTTTTATAAAACAGCACTTGAGGATAAACAAAAAAAGGCTATATTTAGTCGGTAATGTCCGGTCAAGAACTTGCGTTGTTCTCAATAAATTCACGCATAATGCCGCAATACTTTTTGATAGAGGCTTAAAGAAACATGGCGCTTTGGGAAGAAACAATACCGTTGATGAAGGTAGGCTACCATAAGGCTCTGGTGAATTCTGCCTATGGCGAGTCATCAGAGGGCAGAAAGGTTTATCCGTCGAGGGATATGGTATTTAACGCCATGCGCCTGACCCCCTTTGACAAGGTGCGGGTGATAATTATCGGTCAGGATCCCTATATAAATGAGCATGGGGGTGTTCCTGAGGCCCACGGCCTCTGCTTTTCAGTTCGTGCAGGTATCCCTGTTCCACCTTCATTAAAAAACGTCTTTCAAGAAATCACGAATAGTATCTACAAGGGCGAGCCGCAAGAATTTTCGCCGGATCTCAGCAGATGGGCGGAGCAGGGGGTATTACTGCTAAACGCTAGTCTGTCCGTGATTGCCGGGAGATCAAATTCCCACGCCAAACTTGGTTGGCAAAAGCTCACCGATGATATAATCACGACAATCTCCGCACAGCGTCAGCATGTGGTTTTTATGCTCTGGGGGGCCTTTGCCCAAAAGAAGGCCCAACTCATAGACTGCCGTGAACACTGCATTCTGAAAACCACCCACCCGTCACCGCTGTCCGCCCATCGCGGCTTTCTTGGTTCAGGCGTATTTGTTAAGTGTAACGCCTATCTTGAGCAACATGGTCAGCCTGCCATTATCTGGTAGGTTTGAGGGTAAGGTAAGCGCAGACTCCGAAAGACAATTCTTCAAGGTGCCTAAAGCAAACCATGCAGGACAGGTAGAGTGATAAAGGATACAATAATCCCCAGGCCGACAAGGGCCGCAGTTAATGGTGGTGAAAGTTCTGCTAAAATGGCTAAGGCTCCGGCTGAGATCATCGGCGGCATTCCGGCCTCGAAAACTGATACCTGGGCGGCCAGATTATCCAATTTTAGCCACCGACAGACCGCCAGGGCAATAAGTGGGGCTATTATCAGCTTAATCACCAAGCCAATTCCCAGGGGCGGCCACACTTCAGAACGTAATTTTAACTTAAGCTGAAAGCCCACGGCGATCATCACCACCGGTACAAGGGTTGCGGCCAGTGAACTCAAAACAGTTGCCGCTGCCACCGGGTAGGTGATATTCCTACAGATAAAAACTGCGGCAAGCAAGGCGATAAAGGGCGGAAAGGTGATAATCCGCCGGGCAATGTCCCGCGCCGAGACCTTAGTGCCGCCATAACAGGCGAGGATAAATGTGCCATAGGTGGATAAGGCCAGAAATGAGCCAAGCTGGTCATACAAAACCGCGTAGGGTACGCCGGCTTCACCCAGAAAGGCCCTGACCATGGGGATACCAAGGAAAGAGGTATTGCCCATGGGGATTAGAAGCATCAATGCCCCCGTTATGCCTCTGTCCCATTTTAAAAATCGTGCTGCCGCGAGCACCAGGCCT
>JAADIV010000135.1:2672-4022 GCA_013151175.1 Deltaproteobacteria bacterium
GAATTTTTAACAGAGTTACGGCGGGCAGACAGACATAAATAACGTAGAGATTTAGTACCGTAGATGTTTCGGCTGGGAATTGCCGGATACGCCGCAGTCCCACGCCAATAAATAGATATGAGAGAATAATAATAAAATTATGCATGAATGAAAGTTAACAGAATGACTAAAAAAATACAAATTGTGATTTGTGGAAAAATCCTACCATCAAGGTTACAAGTTGGTTATAGTGTTCGGCCTGGTTGGGGCATTTGCTGATACCGGTGAGCTAAATAAGTTACAAATTATGTAACTATTCAGTGTGATGCCTAAAAGTAACGATAACCCCAGATCGTAGCTGTTAAGCAGTGCTCCAGGTTCGTTCATTTAGGACTTCGAAGCATACTTTGGTATTCGAGAAGGCCTAAATGGACGAAGATGGGGTGCTGCTGAACAGCTACCAAATTATAACAGGATGACTGTCTTGGTAATCCACCTTGCGGGTGGCGGAGACTGGTTCCATTGGAGGTTACTTAGATGTTGGTTATTGCCCAGAAAACTTTCTCTTCACGGTTGTTTGTCGGGACTGGTAAATTCCCGTCTCCGACCGTTATGCGGCAGGCCCTGGAAGCCTCCGGCAGTGAGATGGTTACCGTGGCTCTGCGCCGGGTTGATCTTAAAAATCCCGAAGATGATATAATGAGCCGCTTGGATCGGCAGCGTTTCTTTTTTCTTCCCAATACCGCTGGGGCCAGGGATGCTGATGAGGCGGTGCGTCTTGCCCGTCTGTCCAGAGCGGCCGGCGGCGGCGATTGGGTAAAACTGGAGGTTACCCCGGATCCGCGCACCCTGCTGCCTGATCCGGTGGATACCCTGAAGGCGGCGGACACACTGGTCAAGGATGGTTTCATTGTTCTGCCATATATAAATGCCGACCCTGTCCTGGCCTTGCGTCTGCAGGATATTGGCGTGGCGGCCGTTATGCCTCTAGGCGCCCCAATTGGTACCAATAAGGGGTTGCTGACGATCTCACAAGTGGAAATTATTATCGCTCAGGCTAGAGTTCCGGTGGTGGTTGACGCCGGTATTGGCGCGCCTTCGGAGGCTGCCCATGCCATGGAGATTGGCGCTGATGCGGTGTTGATTAATACGGCTATTGCCGTAGCGGGCGATCCGGTGCGGATGGCACAGGCCTTTGGTCAGGCAGTCGCGGCTGGCCGGCTGGCCTTTAAAGCGGGTTTGGGGCCAATATCCGATGAAGCATCGGCTTCATCTCCGCAGACGGGGCTAGGCTTTTTGCAATGACGGAATTTACCCTGCCTGAATTTGGTGAGTTGCGGGAGATGGCGGCTTCCTGCGGATCCGCCGATG
>JAADIV010000075.1 GCA_013151175.1 Deltaproteobacteria bacterium
GGTCCAGCGATGGATATTGCGCATGGTAATTTTCATCTTCCACCCCCGGCGGCAGAGAGGGCAAAATAAACAATTCCGGTAATAATGACTGCGGCTACCCGGAAGGATTGGCTGATAACAATGAGTTCAATGGCGGTTTTCGGTTTGAAGATACCGATATAATAGGGAAATTGATGCCGTAAGGCCCGCATGGGGGTGGAGAGGATATTCCCCACCACCAACGCCAAAACCACGTCCCTGGTGCCCAGGCTGTGGGTGTCTAGCAGAGCGCCGGCAGCGGCAAGGCCGGCAGCGAATTCCGTTCCCATCTGCAGAACGACAATACCTAGAGCCTGGGGTTTGAGCCAGGCAAGAAAGGAGAGATGGGCGGCCAAGGTCTTCTGGATAAAGTTAAATAGGTGCAGACGGCTGGCAAAGAAAAACAGGGTATAGATAGGCACAGTGAAAAGGACAATTTTATTTATCCGGCGGCGAAAACGCTGCCACGCCCGCCTGATTCCTTCCCGGAGACTGATTTTTCTGACTTTCGGGGCGGTGATATTGTCTGCCGCCGCATGACCGGCAAGAAGAAAACGGCCCAAAATCACCACTACCAAAGTTTGGAAACAGGCGGCGGTAAAGGTGATACCGACATAATAAATCGCGGCGCTGCCGATGAGCGGCACAGTAAGAAAAAAGACCGTGGGCAGGTGGAGAAAATAGCGCGGCAGAGAATTAAAGAGATTGGCCAGCACCAGTTCCCGCTTTCTGATTTGCTTTTGATCGTAGGCCTCGGCCAACATAGTATTACTGGTTACCCCGGAAAAAAAGGCCATGGAAAAACTGGCACCGGTAATGGCGGAAAGACGCCCGGCCCGGATAAGCGGCCGGGCCAGACGCGCCAATTTATCTGTCCAGTTCAGGGACTCGATGAGATTGCCGATGATAATTCCCAGGCTCACCAGACAGAGAAGCCGGATAAGCGGCCAACCAAGACCGTGCCACAGGGAAACTATATTGAGGTTTTCGCCCATAATTTATTGCAGGTTGATCATGGCGTCACGCGCGGCATCGGCAGCATGGTTGACGAAAATCGCGGCAAAGGCATCGTTTTCGCCCAGGCCTTTTATTACCGGAGTTACCTTAAACCCCTCCTTGGTCAAAATCGACAGCCAGGAACTCGCCTTCGGCCCGGCCATATCGTTTCGGGCATGATCGCCAGCCACCACCATCAACGCTTTGAGCATGACCTTGCGCATACCTGTTTTTTTGAGCTTGGCAATGGCATCATCGCGGGTAGGGAAACCCTCAACGCAGCCGACAATGGTATGCACTCCCGGATAGACCTGATTCATCACCTTCTCGAACTCAAGATATGTGCCGCCGGAGGGGAAAAATTTATTGCCGTGCCCCATGTAAAAGAGAGCGGCGCCCATCTTCTTTGCCGCCAAGGCATCGCCGGCCAGGGCGCGAACCGCCGCCGCAATGTCTTTGCTGTATGGATGAACCGGGCCGAAGGTGCCAAAGGCGGGACGACCGAGAGCCACCTTATTAAAGGGCTTGTATTTCTTTTTGATCGTTTGAATGCCATTTAAGGCCTTGACGTAATTACCGAGGTCGAGGAATTCCTCGCCCGAAGCCAGGAAGGTGGGTTGAATCACCAGAGTATCAAAACCGGAGTCCTGCAAGTCGGCCATGACCGCCAAAGGGCCTTTGACGTTAATGATGTCGGCAGGCACCCCCGGATGGGCGCGCCGATAAACCGGGTCAGCGTCCCGTTTATGCCATATGCGGCGGATTATATTGGAGGTGAAGGCGATTTTCACCAGGGTGTGGGGGAAACGGGCCTGCATCTGCCGCCTGATGTTAAGCAGTGATTTCAGCGCCGGTTCCACCGTAGTGCCGAACATGGCGATAATCACCGCTTTCTTATGGACTCTTTTATGCCTGGCATGGGCCGCGTGGGGGATGAGAAAAAGTAGCGCTAGCAAACAGATAAGCGCCGGGGTGATCCTTCTGATTCTGTTGTTCATGGATAATCCTCCTATCAAGGGTTTGGAAAAGCGCCCCGGAAACAAAAATCCCGGAGCGGTTTAAGATACCGATCCGGGATTTCCCATTGTTATCCACGTAGATCTGTTGCCGCGGCTCCTGTCCACGAGACAAGCGGCTGCCATTGCAAGGCAGGTCTTCTGACTCCCGGATCGTCCCTTTTCCGCGCCTTCCCTGCCCTGGTGGGCAAGTGGCTTAATGCGGATAAAGTCCCCGGTTACAGCGGCGGGCCCGTTCCGGATTCACACCGGATTCCCTATTAAGTTCCAACAAACACCTTGCGTTTTTTTACTAACATGCTAGCAGGCTTGAAGTCAATAAAATTTTTGTGTAACTATTCAGCAGCACCCCATCTTCGTTCGTTTAGGCAACATTTTCGCAAGCGTTTCGGAGTATTGCCAGCTGTGGAAGTGTGATTTGTTGACCTCTTAAATTTTTCACGGATTGGTGAAAAAGCTAATAAGGCGAACAATGACCGGATAAAATGGCAAATTGGCCGCTTCTCCTACCTTGTCGTGAAACTGGCCGAACCAGGGCAGAAAATATCTCTCCAGAAATTCTTTTTCCCCGTCCTCCATATCGTGCGCCGTCAATAACGCCAGGAATTCAAGCTCATTGACAATATGGTCGGCGGCCTCATCCTTGTTTGCCAGGGCAAAACCACTCCGGCGATAAAAGTCTTCCACCTCTGCTGTCGCTTTACTGCACAACAGGCCCGATTCATCAAGATATACCGAGCCGTATGGCGGCGCGAACACCCCGCCAGCGGCGGTTATAAAGAGCCTGGTATGCTCGACCTGCAGGTCTTCGAAGGCCTGTGAATCCTGCGGCTTAAAGTTTTTGAGCCCGGCGGTATCGTCTAGCCATTCCAAATTTTCGAGAAGATTTATAAGCCGGGCCAGATAATCGTTCTCCAGCCATTCCGGCTCTGGATAACGCATTGACAGCGCCAAAAAACTGTATATGGCGCTTATTTTTTGATTTTCAGTCATACCGCCTTATTGTTTTTGGTTTCTGGCGGTTGAACTTGCCGGTCTGGCTCGGTAATGTCCCCGCGATGACGGTCTGCGGCCGCCGGACGACCGACCTTTGTCAGGGTATTTTTTAGATGATCTGCCGCCCGCAGTCTTTGGCGCCGTACCCCTGGGAGCCGGTCGCACCAATTCATCATCAGGATAGATACATTCCAGTTTACGATCAATTAATTTTTCAATTGCCGGCAGATAGAAGGCCGCTTCTTCATCGGCAAAACTGATGGCGATACCGGTATGCCCTGCCCTGCCAGTCCGGCCGATGCGGTGGACATAATCCTCCGCCTCATAGGGCAGAACATAATTAAATACATGCGAAATACCATCAACATGAATACCACGTCCAGCCACATCGGTGGCGACCAGAACCTCTATGCGGCCATCCTTGAATTTACTCAGAATTGTCATGCGTTTTTTCTGAGCCACATCTCCTGACAACATATCACAGTTGATATTATTGCGGAGAAGGCGTTGGCAGAGTGTTCTGGTTTCATCTTTACGATTAGTGAAAACCAGTACTTTTTTGAGATTACCACTGGTAATTATGTTGTAGAGAATGGCATATTTTTCTTCGGCGGTGGCCAGATAAACAATTTGCTCTACAGTGCGGGCAGTAACATCTTCCGACTCAATTTTTACATAAATGGGCTTTTTGCACCATTGACTGGCCAGGCGTTTTACATCCGGGGTCATGGTAGCGGAAAACATCAATGTCTGGCGTTTTTCCCTGGGCGGCGTGCTGTTCACGATTCTTCTGACATCGGGAATAAACCCCATATCTAGCATCCGGTCAGCCTCGTCAATTACCATAATTTTAACCCGCTGTAGATCAACTATGCGCCGGCGCTGAAAATCAATGAGACGACCCGGAGTCGCCACCAGAATATCCACCTGCTGTTCCATAGCTCGTTGTTGCTTTTCGTAATCCATACCACCAAATACGGCACAGACATTAAGCGGACAATATTTGGCAAGACTTTTGCCATCTTCAGCAATCTGCATTACCAACTCTCTGGTTGGCGCGATGATCAGGGAGCGTGGGCAGCCATGCCGCTGTTTATCCTCGCTTTGAGCCAACAGGTGCTTGATGATGGTAATCAGGAAGGCGGCGGTTTTGCCTGTTCCGGTCTGGGCCTGACCGATCGCGTCAGCGCCGGCCATGGTGTGCGAAAGGGTCTGGGATTGAATGGGAGTGCAATATTTAAAACCAAGATCAGCTATAGCGTGCATAATTTTATCCGGCAGGTCGAAATCGTGAAAACGATTTTCACCCTCCTTCGGATCTACCTCAAACTGTTTTATATCCCATTTATCTTGTTGTTTTTTGTGCCGATCCGGACGAGGACGCCGGAATTTTGCCGCTTTATTTTTATCGCCGCTGCCATCACTTTCAGAGTGCTGAACCGGTTTTTTATTGTTTTTGCCCTTACCGCTTCCGCCCTGGGGCTGGGAGGCAGAAACAGGATTCGCGGCGGCGGAGCCGGCAGATACGGCGGGAGTTTGAACCGCCCCGGCCTTTGATTTTTTGTGAAACAGTTTCAGAAGTCTTTTTATCATAAATTGGTCTCGTTAAGTTGGCTGATTGAAAGTGGAAAACAGGCTGTAAGTTATAAATGCGGCTCTATAAAATTTACCGGTAATGGAGGCAATGAATTGCTCCGTGGCTGAGTGAACAGCAGAATCGAATTACTCATCGGGAGGCGGTTCAGGCGGCGGGCTCTGAACTTTGTTAAAGGTCATTTGCAGGAGATATATGATCCAGGCGCACAGCCACATTACCGCGCCCAACCGCCAGTTGATGAACGGGACAAGGATGAGGGCTATGAGGATGAGCCAGGCTGAAATTTTACGGATGGTCATGGCCGCATCGGCCAAACACGATGTGGTTCACGACTGTCTTTACTGAATAGTTGGTCTTGCATCATATTGGCAAAAAAGATAATGTGAGATTCTAATAATAATCAGGTATCATCGAAGCGCCGTCAAACACGAACGATTCGGGGCGACACGATACCACTAATCGAACATATATACCTTATATTTGGAGAAACTACCATGAATAGACCTTTAGGCGTAACTGTAAGTCGATATATTTTAGACAATCAGCGTCTGCATCCGGAGGCTACCGGTGAGCTTTCCAGTTTATTGTCAGAATTGATAGTCGCCGCAAAAACAATTTCCGCTGAGGTTAATATGGCGGGTCTGGCCGATATTATCGGTCTATCCGGCAAGGTTAATGTGCAGGGCGAAAATGTCCAGAAAATGGACGAGTTTGCCAATAACACCATTAAAAAACGGATGGCCAGTTGTGGTTATCTTTGTGCCATGGCCTCTGAAGAGGATGAAGATATAATTCCCGTTGTTGATGGTTATGAGGGGAAATACACCCTGGCCTTTGATCCCCTGGACGGTTCCTCAAATATCGATGTTAATGTCAGTATCGGCACAATATTCTCTATTCACCGCCGCCGCACCTCACTAACCATGGGACAGGGCGCCAAAGAAGATCTGTTGCAGAAAGGCTCCGAACAGGTGGTAGCGGGCTATATTATCTATGGCTCAAGCACTATGCTGGTCTTTACCACCGGTGACGGAGTACACGGTTTCACTCTTGATCCCAGTGTGGGAGAATTCTTTCTCTCCCACCCAAACCTTAAAATTCCCGCACGCGCGAAATATTTCAGTATCAATGAGGGTAACTCACAATATTGGGATGATAGCATCAAACGCTATATTTCCTATGTAAAGGAGATTGATGAGGCCGACGGCCGCCCTCTAAGCGCCAGATATATTGGCACCCTGGTGTCTGATTTTCACCGGAATCTGATTACCGGCGGCATCTTTCTCTACCCCAGTGACACAAAGGATGCCGGTAAGCCAAGCGGCAAATTACGACTGCTTTATGAAGCCGCGCCCTTCGCCATGTTGATAGAACAAGCGGGCGGGCGGGCAATTACCGGAGACGGCCGCAATATCCTGGATATTGAGCCGGAATCATTACATCAGCGGGTGCCGCTCATTATAGGCAGCAAGCATGATGTCGATACCGTGGAAAATTTTTTACTGGAAGGATAGCCCGCCCCCTGTCACTTCGCTCTCTTCGCCCAACTATCGCGCAGACCGGCAATCTTGTTAAATACGGGTTTACCAGGGCTGGAGTCCTTATGATCGGCATAAAAATAGCCCTGACGTTCAAACTGGTAGCGGCTGCCGGGTGCGGCTCCGGCCAAAGACGGCTCGAGGACGCAATTATCCAGAATGGTAAGTGAATCGGGGTTAAGATGGGTTTTGAAATCTACCTCACTATCGGCCTCCGGATTTTCCACCGCAAAGAGGCGGTCGTATAATCTGACTTCGGCATTGATGCCGTGCCGTGCTGAAACCCAGTGAATGGTGCCCTTGACCTTACGGCCATCTGGGGCGCTGCCCCCGCGTGAGGCCGGATCGTAGGTGCAGTGGATCTCCAATTCCCCGGTAACGGGATCTTTGCGCACATACTCGCAGGTAACCAGATAAGCGAAGCGCAGTCTTACCTCCCGCCCCGGCGCCAAGCGATAGAATTTTTTGGGCGGCTCCTCCATAAAATCCGCCTGTTCGATATAAATTTCCTTACAGAATGGCACCTTTCTGCTGCCCATAGCCGAATTTTTCGGATGGTTCGCCGCCGTTAGTTCATCCTCCTGGTCATCGGGATAATTGTCAATAATGAGCTTTAAGGGGTGTAATACCACCAGCGCCCTGGGGGCCTTTTCATTAAGATCCTCCCGAATGCAATTTTCCAGAACCCCCATGTCAATGCGGCTGTCTTTTTTGCTGATGCCAATTATAGCGCAAAAATTACGGATTGCTTCCGGGGTATAACCACGGCGGCGCAGCCCGGCAATGGTAAGCATCCGCGGATCATCCCAACCGTCAACCATATTTTCGGTCACCAATTGCAGGAGCTTGCGTTTACTCATTACCGTGTAGGTGAGGTTCAGGCGTGAGAACTCAATCTGTTGCGGGTGATGTTCGGTCCGCAGGGTGTCCAGATACCAGTCGTACAGCGGCCGATGATCCTGAAATTCCAGGGTACACAGCGAATGGGTAATGCCCTCAATGGCATCGGAAAGACAATGGGCAAAATCATATATTGGGTAGATGTTCCACTCATTGCCAGTACGATGATGGGTTATCTTTCTGATACGGTAAATGGCCGGGTCGCGCATATTCAAGTTAGGGGATGCCATGTCAATTTTGGCTCGCAGGATATGGGAACCCTCCGGGAAATCGCCTCGGCGCATACCCGCCAGCAGAAAAAGATTCTCGGTAATGGTACGGTTGCGGTAGGGGCTGTTTTGGCCTGGCTCCGTGAGGGTGCCGCGGTACTGCCGCATTTCATCGGCACTGAGATCACAGACATAGGCCAGACCCATTTTAACCAGTTTTACGGCATATTCGTAGAATTGCTCAAAATAATCCGAGGCGTAAAAGAGATTTTCCCCCCAATCAAAACCCAGCCACCTGATATCGGCTATAATTGCCCCGATATATTTTTTCTCTTCTTTGGCCGGGTTGGTATCATCAAAACGCAGGTGACAGCAACCCTGATTTTCCGCCGCGACTCCGAAGTTCAAGCAGATAGATTTGGCGTGGCCGATATGGAGATAGCCGTTAGGCTCCGGCGGAAAACGGCTCACAAGCTCATCAGGTTTGGTGCTGTCGGCCAGATCAGCGGCGATTATTGCGCGGATAAAATCCTTTGGTTTCTCGTTATTAATAGTCATTACAGATTTATGGGTGATTTTTCGTAGTTTAGGGTAGTTTAGTCGATCCTGAATAGTTACAATTTCTCTTAGATATTTGAGATTTGGGAATTATTTATAGAGACCGGCGGTTTTATGACGCAGCCTGCCGACCATCCGTTCCCGACCCAGGGCTGCCGCTACTTCAAACATACCTGGGCCAGCCAGGAGTCCGGTGCTAACCGCTCTGGCACCGTTAATCAGGATACCCGGCTTGATCCCAAATTCTGCTGCCAGGCCTCGCATAATTTCCTCAATATTCTGGTGAGTGAAATCAGGCAAAGATTCCAGACGATCGGCAAGTTCCGGCAGCCATTCTCTAAGTTTTTCGTGCTTCAGAATATTTTTCTTAACAGCCCGCTCCTCAAACTCGTAATCATCGCTGAAATAGGCCCGGCCCAGGGTGACAAAATCATTAATAGTGTGGAAACGGCTGCGAATCAGATCCAGGGTGGAGATAAACCACTCCTTTTGGCCGGCAGCGTATTCATCCTGCCAGAGACCGGCTTCGCGCAGCTTGTCGGCCACCAGCGGCACTAGTTCAGCAATTGGCATAGTGCGCAGGTAATGTTCATTGATACTGATGGCCTTGGGATCGGTAAAGAATTTTGGGTCTCCCTTACGATAATTGAAGATGGAATTTGCCTTATTGATCCTATCTAGCGAAAAGGCCGCGATTAATTCCTGCCGTGAGAAAATTTCCTGATTATCAGAAGTTGACCAGCCCAGGAGGGCCAAAAAATTACATAAAGCCCAGGGCAAAAAACCGGCCTTCTGGTAAAATTGCACCGCCACGATCTCGCCGTGACTGCGTTTTGATATCTTGGCCTTTTGCAGATCCAAGGTCAGCGGCATATGGGCAAATTCCGGCACCGGCGCGGCCAAGGCCCGATAAAGGAGAATCTGGCGGGCGGTATTGCCCAGATGATCCTGGCCGCGAATAACGTGGCTGATCCGGTCACGGATATCATCCACCACATTGCAGAGCAGGTACAACGGTTTACCGTTGGAGCGGACAATAACGAAATCTTCAATATCATTGTATGTCCTGCTTACCACTCCAAGCACCTGGTCCTTGAAGGACACTCCGCCAATCTCGTGGCGATCCACCTTGAAACGAATCACAAAGGGCAGCCCCTTGGCCTCTTTCTCGGCCGTCTCTGCGGCAGTCAGACGGCGGCAGAGACCATCATATTTATAGTCCTGCTTGGCAGCCAGAGCGGCCTTACGTTTATCCTCTAGCTCCTCTCTGGTACAAAAGCATTTATAGGCCTTGCCCTCATTCAGTAGACGCTCTGCCGCCGCCGAATGTTCGTGGGTGAACTGCGTCTGGAAATACGGCCCCTCATCCCAGTCAAGACCTAGCCATTGAAGGCCGCTGATAATGCCGTCAATGGACTCCTGGGTCGAGCGGTCGGCATCGGTATCTTCAATACGCAAGATAAGCTTGCCGTTATATTTTCTGGCAAACAGCCAATTGTAGAGGGCGGTTCTGGCTCCGCCTATATGTAAATAGCCCGTGGGACTGGGGGGAAAACGCACGCGTACTTCAGACATTATTCGCTCCTGGATTAATTGTTTATTAATTCCCGTATACTACCCAAAAACTCCAAAAATTCCAATGACCATCGCCAGGCTTTATTTTTGGTTGACTTTACGCCTAATTGGAGTAATACCACTTGTACTACATTGTAGTAACTGCCAGATTGAGTAAAGCCAGGGTATATTCTAGTGAAAAGCTGTGAATCAGTAAAGACTGGACGCTGCCTAAATTATCAAAAAATAAATATTTCTGCGAGATCATTGAAATAATGGCCAATAATTCTGTCGATAAAACCATTGTTGATTTCGGGAAGACTGTTTACGCCTCCCTGTTATTCAGCGATGCCAAAAAATTAAAGGCCGCGATGAATATACCCGGCGTTGAATCCGGGGGTAATGAAATAGTGACTCTCGCCCTGCAATATATCCGGCTTTTTAGTCTCTTAGCGCTAATTTTTTGTTTACTTTTAATTAACAACCGTTTTTGGCCGTGTTGGCTTGGGAATAAATACACACTTGGAAACTCAAATATAGTACAATAAATCTTAATTTCAGTGTCTCCGGCGGGTTATAGCGCCGCCGGTGCTTATGGGAGGGAATTATATGCGTGTTAATTGGCAAAATATGACATTTGGGCGTCGTCTTGTCCTGGGTATTGGTTTTATACTCACCATGGTTTTGGCTCTTGGCCTTTGGATCTTTGGCACTCTGGATACCATCAAAGGAAGTAGTGCCGCAACGCTTGTTGCCAGGGTACACGAAATTGGTTTTATGGTATTGTACGGCACCTTTATTATCTCGATTACAGGCGGGATAATCGCCTTTTTTATGGTCAACCGAATTGGAGCAGTATTGGCTAAAATCGCTGTTGGTATCGAGGAAAACGCCGCCCAGGTGGAGGTGGAGGCCGCTGAGGTTCTGGCGATCAGTCAGTCAATGTCCAGGGATGCTGCTCAACAGGCCGCGATGGTGCAGGAAACCACTTCTGCGCTTGACAAAATGTCAGGCGCTAGCAGGAAGACCACTGAACTTACTGCCAGTTCAGAGTTGTTGATGAACGATAATATTGATAAATTCAATCAGTCACTAAAATCATTGGTTGGACTGACCGGGAGCATGGAAGAGATTGAAAATGACAGCGGCAGTATTCGCGCCATTATTGCTACCATTGATTCCATTGCCTTTCAGACCAATCTGCTGGCTTTGAACGCGGCGGTGGAGGCGGCGCGGGCCGGTGAAGCCGGCGCCGGTTTCGCGGTGGTCGCCGCTGAGGTTAAAAATCTAGCCAATCGCGCCGCGCAGGCGGCCAAAGACACCCAGAAGCTGCTTGATAAGAATGTCAGCAGAATAGTGCAAAGCGCCAGTGAGCTAAAAGATGTCAGCCATGACTTTAATAATATAATTACAACTGCCACCGAGATTGCCGATAAAACAACCGCCATCACCAGGGCCAGTGAGCGGCAGTGCCACAGTATCGATGATATTACCCAAGCCGCCATGGGTTTAGATCAGATGACCAGAGAGATGTCCGGTACCGCTGTTAACTCGGCCACCGCCGCCGAGAAACTTGCCGCCCAATCGGAAGAAATGGAGGTCATGGTCGCCAATTTGATGGCCCTGGTCTATGGACGCGGCCGAGGTACGACCCCCAAGGCATCTCCAGGAGCCGGTGTTACCTGTTGGGAGATGAAAAACTGCCCCACCGAGCGGCGGAATAGCTGCCCCGCCTATCCAAACAGCGGCGGGCAGTGTTGGGCGGTTACCGCCACCCTGTGCGGCGGTAAAGAGCAAGGTACTTACCACGAAAAGATGGTCAACTGCCGCAAGTGTAACGTCTATGAAGCCGCTAATGGCAGGGTCAGCCAGAAAGCCGTCATAGACACAGCAGCAAAACCCGTTGCAAGTGTGCGGTGTTGGGAGGTAAAAGGTTGTCCAGAAGAGCGCCGCAACCGTTGCCCGGCTTATCCCGATGACGGTGGGGACTGCTGGATGGTAACCGGCACTCAATGCGGCGGCAAGGAGCAAGGCACCTATCGCGACAAGATGGCCAACTGCCGCAAATGTGATACCTATAAACTCGCCCATAACACGGCCACTGCCCAGATCCAGGATTTACGCGTTGCCAACTGATTGTCTGGCAATCTCTCAGATAGAGAGTAATAGCTACCAAAGATATCTGGTTAATACCACCCTTGATTTGGGAGAGATTACAGGCGCTGCCGCAGGATAGAAAAGGGATAAGATGAAACATATAGGGACTAAATTATTGTTGTTTATTACAGTAACATTTATCCTCTTCTCATCATTTTTTCTTTACCGGACGTATCAGGCCGCCAGATCCTATGTGTATAAAATTGTTCAGCAGCAGACAGATCTGGCCTTGCAGTTTGATCTTTCGATCAGGCAATATGTGAAAGAAAAAATCAGACCTGTAATGCATGATCTTCTCGGCAAGGACAAGTTCATCCCGGAAACCATGTCCACATCGTTTGTCGCTCGCTCTATTTTTGCTGATGTCCACCGAAAATTCCCTGATATTATTCTGAAATTTGCCTCAGACAACCCACTGAACCCCATCAATAAAGCGGGGCCGGAAGAGATGCGAATTATACGTTATCTTAACCGGCATCCCGACCAGAAAACCTGGCAGGGCAATATAGAGATAAACGGCAGGTTATATTTTGCCAAATTCAATGCCAGCCGCATACAGAAAGAATGCCTCCAATGTCATGGGAAGCCCGGTGACGCCCCTGCCGCCCTGCTGAAACGTTACGGCACCAAATCCGGATTTTTTAAATCCGTGGGTAAAGTCGCGGGACTTGACACGATTGCTGTCCCCATCAGCAGAATACAGGCGCAATTACTCAATACGGCAAAATACAATCTCATCATAATGGGAATTGCCCTTTTACTGTTTATGGCATCTATTTTTATCATTGTGCAAAAACTGGTCAGCAATCGTTTAAAAGATATTCAGGCACATTTTGCGGCAGCGGCAGCCGCCGGCGATTATTCTCATTTAAATATTCTTAACGTACATGGAGAGGATGAGATCAGTATGCTTGCCAAAAGTTATAACGTTTTGGCAGAGAAATTGCGGCAGTATCACGATTCACTGTACGCGGAAAAAGAGCGGCTTAATGTTACACTGCGTTCCATTGGCGATGGTGTTATTACAACTGACCTTGATGGCAAAATTATTTTAATTAACAGAATCGCGGAAAAGCTTACCGGTTGGAATATGCGCGAGGCCGTAGGCAGACCACTAGCGGCTATTTTCAACATTATCAATGAGAAAACAGGTAAGCAATGTGATTGCCCGGTCAGCAGGGTTCTCCGTTCCGGCGGCATAGTTGACCTGGCAAATCATACCGCTCTTATTGCCAAAGACGGCGTTCAGTACAGTATCGAGGACAGCGCCGCGCCCATATTTGATAAAGAAAGTCGTATTATCGGCACAGTCCTCGTTTTTCGGGATATGACCGAGAAGAAGAAAACAAGGCGTGAATTGCTCAAGATTAAAAAGTTGGAATCCGTTGGTATTCTAGCCGGCGGTATTGCCCATGATTTCAACAATATACTTACTTCTATCCTCGGTAATATTGAGTTGGCCGGCATAGCCGTCGAACCAACCGCTAAGGCTTACCCGCTATTGCAGGCGGCAAAAAAAGCATCGTTAAGGGCAAAGGATCTAACGCAACAATTGCTTACCTTTTCCAAAGGCGGCGCTCCCGTAAAGAAAACAACAGCGATTGATAATGTCATCATTGAATCGGCAAATTTTGTTTTACACGGCAGCTCCGTATCCTGCCGCTTCCGCATACCTGATGATTTGTGGCTAGCCGATATTGATGCCGGCCAGATAAGCCAGATGATTCAAAATCTGGTCATAAATGCCATGCACGCGATGCCGGGGGGTGGAAATATCACAATAAGCTGTCTTAATATAGCGGATATAAAAGCTGAAATATATATTGGTTTGCCCGAGACAAATTATATAAAAATCATGGTACAGGACAATGGCTGCGGTATCTCAAAAAAATATATCGAAAAAATATTTGATCCCTATTTTACCACCAAACAGGAAGGCAGTGGTTTGGGATTATCCATAACTCATTCCATTATTGCCAAACACGGGGGACATATTGATGTGCAATCCGTTATGGAGAACGGCACTATATTCAGTATATATCTGCCGGCTGCAAAAAATAAAATCGGCCTGAATATCTCAGAGAAAAAAGAAGAGAGGGAGATTACCAAGGCCAGAATCATCGTTATGGATGATGATAAACTGGTGCAAAAGGTTGCGGCAGGGATGCTTGCCAGTATTGGCCATGAGGTGTTGTTGGCCAACAACGGCGAAGAGGCCGTGGCAATACTGACAGAGCGGGGCCGTAACGGTCAGCACGTTGATGCAATCATCATGGACTTGACGATTCCCGGCGCCATGGGCGGCAAAGAGGCCATAAAGGAAGTGTTGAAAATTGCCCCGGATATAAAAGTCGTTGTAGCTAGCGGCTACTCCAATGATCCCGTAATGGCCGACTACCGGCAATATGGCTTTAAGGCCGCGTTGGCCAAGCCATTTACACTTGTAGAATTAAGGGAGGTATTGGCTGATATATTGGAAGACCGCACACACTGATACCTATAAACTCGCCCATAGCCCGACACCTGCCCGGTTCTTGCGATAAATTATCTTGACAGCTTTGCCGGTAAGGGTAATCATTGCCGCTCTTAAACTAGCTCTACAAGGATGGTTTATTCAGTATATGAGTGGGGGGAATATGGCAGTTAAGATAGGCATAATTGGCGGCTCCGGTCTGGATGATCCTGATATTTTGCAGGACGCCTCAGAGGTTATAGGCAAAAATATTTACGGCAGGCCATCATCGCCGATAACCTGCGGGGCAATCGGCGGGGTTGAAGTGGCAATCCTGGCCAGGCACGGCAGGGATCATTCCATTTATCCAAGCGCGGTTAATTCCCGCGCCAATATCTATGCTCTGAAAGAATTGGGCTGTACCCATGTGCTAGCTGCCACCGCCGTTGGCTCGCTGCGCCGGGAAATAGAACCGGGGCATCTGGTTTTTCCCGATCAGTTTATCGATTTTACCCGGCGGCGGCAGACAACCTTCCATGACAGCGGCCAGGTTGTGCATACCCCTATGTCTGAGCCATTCTGTCCAAACCTGCGGAAGTTGTTGGCCAAACACGCCAAGTCTCTTAACATCCCCTATCATATCGATAAAACGGTTATTACTATTGAAGGGCCAAGGTTCTCCACCAGGGCGGAGAGCCATATGTTCCGCAGTTGGCAGGCCGATGTTATCAATATGAGTACCGTGCCGGAGGTAAACCTGGCCCGTGAGCAGAAAATGCATTACGCCACAGCGGCCATGTCAACCGACTATGACTGCTGGC
>JAADIV010000097.1:0-2134 GCA_013151175.1 Deltaproteobacteria bacterium
GCAAAATCAATAATACCTCTTACAGCAAGTTTATAGGCGGCCTCAAAAAGGCCAATATTGAACTTGATCGTAAGGTTTTATCGAATCTGGCGATTCTTGATGCCAAGACCTTTTCCAAGGTTGTCGAAGCCGCCTCTTAATTCATGGAAGCTGAGCTCCAACGCATAAAGGAAGAAGCCGAGGCCGCCCTTACCGCCATTAATGAGGCCGGGCCTCTGGAGGAATTCCGGGTTAAATATCTTGGCCGCAAGGGTATGTTTACCGCCCTGATGCGCAATCTGGGTCAGGCTCCCAAAGAGGAGCGTCCCCGGCTGGGCAAACTGGCCAACGATATCAAGAACATCCTGGAAGAGGCCTACACGGCCAAAAAGTCTGCCCTGACTACTGCCGGAAGCAGGCAGGCCGACAGCGGTCAGCTTGATCTTACCCTGCCGGGTCGTGCTGTGCCCTTTGGTAAACACCACCCGGTAACTCAGGTCATGGAGGAGATGTGCTCTATCTTTGAGCGCCTGGGTTTTACGGTCGCGGAAGGCCCGGACATAGAGCTTGATTTTTATAATTTTGAGGGTCTGAATATCCCCAAGCACCATCCAGCCAGGGATATGCACGACACCTTCTATGTTAACGACAACATCCTCCTTCGTACCCATACTTCACCCATGCAGGTCAGAAGTATGGAGAAGGCCGCTCCCCCCTTGCGGGTCATCGCCCCCGGCAAGGTATACCGCTGCGACTCCGATATCACCCATACCCCCATGTTTCACCAGGTGGAAGGGTTTCTGGTTGATCGCAAGGTATCATTTGCCGATTTAAAGGGTATTCTGGCGATTTTTATCGCCAAGATGTTTGATAAAAAAACCGCCATCCGTTTCCGCCCCAGCTATTTTCCCTTTACCGAGCCCAGCGCCGAGGTCGATATTGCCTGTGTAATATGCCACGGCAAGGGTTGCCGGGTCTGCAAACAGACCGGTTGGCTTGAAATACTCGGGGCCGGACTAATTGATCCCGAGGTTTTCAAAAAGGTTAACTATGATCCCGAGGAATACAGCGGTTTTGCCTTTGGTCTTGGGGTTGAGCGGATAGCAATGCTTAAGTACGGCATTACCGACATTCGACTTTTCTATGAAAATGACCGGCGATTTTTAAAACAATTCTAAACCCGCTTATCTGTTACATCTTAATTTTACCACTCTGATACCATAATGAAATTTACCGTAAATTGGCTTAAACAATATGTCGATTTCGACCTGTCAGCCGAGGATCTGGCCGAGCGTTTAACGATGTTAGGCCTTGAGGTAGATGCTGTTACCCCGTTATACCAAGCCCTTACTAAAATTAAGGTGGCCGAGGTAATAACCGTTGATAAACATCCTCAGGCCGACCATCTCTCTGTATGCACGGTTCAGGTGGGTGCAGAAATGAAACGGGTCGTTTGCGGCGCGCCTAACGTACGGCCCGGCCTGCTTAGCGCCATTGCCCTGCCCGGCGTTGTCATGCCGGAAGGTTTCAAAATCAAGAAATCAAAACTGCGGGGCCAGGTGTCGGAGGGGATGCTTTGCTCCGAGAAGGAATTGGGCTTAAATGACAGTCACGCCGGAATTATCGAGCTACCCGAATCATGCTCGGCAGGCCAGAGCCTGCGGCAGGCCCTTAATCTTGAGGATACCCTGATTGAGGTTGATCTCACCCCTAACCGCCCGGACTGTACCAGTGTCATCGGCATTGCCCGGGAGATAGCGGCCTTCAGCGGTTCTACTTTAAAACAGCCGGAATCAAACACCAGCAACCCCGCCTCGGGCAACACCTCATTTTCTGTTGAGGTGCAGGATACCGCCCTCTGTCCCCGTTACGCCGCTCAGCTCCTGCGGGGGGTCAAGATCGGCCCCTCCCCCGCCTGGCTCCAGCGCCTGCTTACAGCGGTGGGATTACGCCCCATCAATAATATTGTTGATATCACCAATTTCGTCATGCTGGAATACGGCCAGCCCCTGCATGCCTTTGACTTTAACAAACTCAGCGGCGGCAAAGTTATTGTCCGCCGGGCTCTGAGTGGAGAAAAAATTACTACCCTTGATGACGTTGAACGCCTTCTTGAGCCTGATATGCTGGTTATCTGCGATGAGAATAAACCTGC
>JAADIV010000097.1:2173-4754 GCA_013151175.1 Deltaproteobacteria bacterium
GTTGATAATTCCACCTCCGAAATTTTGTTGGAAAGCGCCTACTTCAATCCGGTATCCATCCGGCGTACCGCCCGCCGTTTAAAGCTCTCCACCGATGCCTCATACCGCTTTGAGCGCGGCATCGACCCCCAGGGAACCATTAAGGCCCTGAACCGAGCCATTTCACTAATGGTGCGTTATAGCGGGGCTGAAACTTCAGGCTCCATCGTTGACTGCCGAAACACCCTGCCGGAGATCAAGCCCATACAGCTCCGGGTACAGCGCACAGCCAACCTCCTCGGTGACGATTTTACCCTGGAGGAGATCAGCAATATGCTGAACGCCATCGAAGTAACCAGCACCGAGATAGATAAAGACACCCTGTTGGTTACTCCACCCAGCTTTAGAGTTGACCTGGAACGTGAAATTGATCTGGTGGAAGAAGTTGCCCGTTTAAAAGGCTATAACGAAATTCCCACCACCCTGCCCACCGTTCCCATGGCTTTTTCGTCCCAGGCTGAAGACCGCCTGCTCCGCCGCGAGATTAGTCGTCTAATGACCGGCCTTGGCTGCTCGGAGGCCATTAACTACAGTTTTACCGATCCAGCCGATTTTGCCAAACTAACCCTTGATGAAAACGACCATAGACGGCGGACAATAAGGATCATGAATCCTCTTTCCGAGGAACAAAGCATCATGCGTACCACTCTCCTGCCCGGCCTGCTTGAGAATGCCCGTCATAACATAAATCACCAAAACAATGACTTAAAGATTTTTGAGATCGGCAAGGTATTTCTGCCGATAGACGGTCAGGAGCAACCCCTTGAGGAACAGCATCTCAGCGCTGTTTTCAGCGGTCGTCGGCAACTCGATGGGCCGCCGGTACATTTTGGTACCACCCCCTTCGATATCTTTGATGCCAAGGGAATTATTGAGAATATATTAAATGAAATCCGCCTCGAAGCCCATTTTATTATAGACTCCGACGCCCCTTACAGCAGCTCAGGGCAGTTTCTTACCATTGAATCAGCCGGCAAATACCTTGGTGAACTTGGTAAATTTTCCCCCACGGTTCTCAAGGTCTTTGGCATTAAAGAAGAAATATATTTCTTAGATCTTAACTTAGATAAGGTGGGAGCCGCCCAAATTGCCGGCATAAAATTCAAACCGCTGTCCCGTTTTCCAGCTGTTAAACGCGATTTGGCCATAATAATTGATAATGGAATCGGGGCAGGCGAGATTGTCGACGCCATTAATAAAGAAGGGTTTAAACATTTGCAACAAGTTGAAATATTTGATATTTACCAGGGTAATCCAATAAGTGAGGGCCAAAAGAGTGTAGCTCTGTCACTCACTTATCATTCTGATAAGAATACCTTAAAGGACAAGGCGGTAGCAAAAATTCAAAACAAAATTATAGCCTTGCTGGTTGACAAGTTCCACGGCAAATTGCGGGAGGCTTAATAATGAGCAAAGAAAATATTACCAGACAGACCTTGACCAAGGCCATTAATGATCGTCTTGGCTTCCCTCAAAATGACGCCGGCGACATGGTCGATTACTTCTTCACCGCCATAAAAGAGAGCCTGTTAAAGGGCGAAAATGTTAAACTGGTTAATTTTGGGGCCTTTAAGGTCAAAGCCAAGTCCCCTCGGCGAGGTCGTAATCCCCAGACCGGAGAAACTCTTGAAATAGCAGCCCGTAATATGGTATCTTTCAAACCCAGTAAGACCTTGCGCGATACTGTCAATGAGGGCGGGAAAGACTGATAAGGACGTTTCCCGCTGATCAATGGTCTCCAGGCCATCAAAAAATAAAGCGGAATTTATGGGGTGAAATCTATCCGGGGAGCCACATCAATACCTGATAAGACATACTTCAAGATTGGCGAGGTCTGCCGCTTAACCGGTATTAAATCACACACCCTGCGGCACTGGGAAGCGGAGTTCAAGGTTTTAAAACCCCAGCGAGCTAATTCCAAGCAGCGCCTGTATCGACGAATTGACATAGAAAATATCCTGTTAATCAAAAAAATGATTCAGGATGATGGATTAACCTTAAACGGCGCAAAAAAGGCCTTGGCAAAAGGCACAAAATCACATAGTATAGGCCGCAATGACTGGCGGCAATTATTAGTTAATATCAAAGCTGAATTGCTTGATATTAAAAATAGTATAGCATAAATTTGAATCAGGGTCGGGATGTAGCGCAGCCTGGTAGCGCACTTGAATGGGGTTCAAGGGGTCGGAAGTTCGAATCTTCTCATCCCGACCAGTACTAACTAACGAGGTTTTTGGAGAAATCCAAAAGCCTTTTTTTGTGTCTTTTTCTTCTCTGCTTCCTCCTCAGGAACAAAATCTTCTTTGCCACTCACGAACTAACCGTTACTCTTCTCTCCCATCATTCACATCCCAATCTTTTTGATTACAGAGGAAATTCGTAAATAATTACGAGTGAAAATATAATGGTAACCATTCGGTATTATTATTAATAATAATACAAATCTCGTTTATAAGCTGCTGTTGTGCCCAGGCGACCGAGCATAGCTGTTACTTAGAATGAGCACAATGGTCGGTAAAAAACAAAAGATTCAAAAAATACC
>JAADIV010000120.1:0-2547 GCA_013151175.1 Deltaproteobacteria bacterium
AGTCTTGCCAGGATGTCAGCCAACAACTTATTAAATTCAACGCATTTTTTGTAATCAGAGGTGGTGCGCAGGTGCAGGGAGCAGGCCCTCTCCAGGTCGCGCCTGATATCAGCGGGGATCTCTTCGGCCATCAGGTTTCCTTGTCTAGTCGTCAAAATCTCCCGCCGGGCCATTGTTGGTAATCAGGTCGGCGGCCCGCGCCCTGATCTTCTCCTCTGTCCAGTCGGCGGGATCGGCAAGGCGCGCGGCCTGGATGCCGACATCATAGGAGCCTGCCCTGATAATTGTCTCAATGGCCAATGGGGCGCTGTCCTGGGCGTTAAAGACATTGGCCAACAGATTATAGATAAAATCTTCTACCCGTTGGATCATTCGTTCCCTGATTTCCCTGGGCTGGCCCATGAGTCTTGGTTCAAAGGGCAGGTTCAGCTTCTTGAAATTGCCGCTCTGCCAGTTATTTTTATGAGCATAGGCAAGCATTTCCTGCCATACCTCCTCCGTCATTCCCTGGCCGGAAACCTTGATAAAATTACCGTTGTCATCGAGAATGGCATTGCCGTAATCGTTGACCTTAAGTCCCCACGATACCATTTGCAGGGCGGTGGCGACATTGGCCTTGGTGGTGCGGGTTTTGGCGGCGATTTCCCGGAGACGATCAGATGAGTTGCCCGATGTTCCGTGTTGAGCGCCCCAGACCTTGAAAGGCTCCAGATGGCGGTGAATATCGGCGGTCAATTCGACCTGAATTCCCTGGCCGCTAGCCTCTAAACCATGGGTGGTGCCGTTATTCAAGGCGATCCAGTCGGCGAAAATGCCGTGGGCGTTCAGGCCCTCAATCAGGAATTTGGCATCGTCAACGGTGGACAGACCCTGCGCCCCCTTAATTTCACCGACCTCGGTCTCTAGCCCGGCCCAGGAGGGGATAAATTCATGCAGGGCTATATTGGCCAGAAGATTATCCGCGTCTGGCAGATGGGAGGCGTCAATGGCAATTGAGGTAATTCCGGCCTCAAAGAGGGTGGGGATTTCTCTTTTGGCAAAGTCAATATCCCCAACTTTTTTGATGCCGTAATGGTCGGCGTGTACCGCCACGGGAACGGTGATTGCCATCTCATTACAGGCCGCGTCAATCTGCCGGGCGATATTCCAGTAATTGGTCGGACAATAGGCATTGGCGCCGCCCTCTGAACGGGCGATTTCAATAATGAGGCAGGCATTGGCCTTCTGGGCAGCCCGCAGGGCGCCGTGAATAACAAAATTATTGCGGCCGTTGGCGGCAATGGTCATGGCCCGGCCTTTAGCGGCCATGGCCCGGTTAATTACCTTGCCGCTGACGATCAGCGCCTGTGAATTAGGGAATAATTTAACAATATTAGGTGGCCTGCCAATAGCTATGGCCTTGTCAAAATCGCTCATTTTGAATCTCCTTACTGTTTTGGCCGCGGAATCAGGAACCAGACCGGTTCCTTCTTATGACGCTCAAGAGAAACCCGATGGCGAGGCGCAGCCGGAATGGGCGCCAAGGGGAATCGCGGCGGCGGAGCTTGATGACAGTCGCAAACTGGCCGCAGAAATGATTTTCTGGACAATATTGCTGCCGCATTTCGCGCAGCTAACCTTATCTGTGGTATTTGCTGAAACTATCCGCTCAAATACCGTCCCGCATTTTTTGCACTTATATTCGTATATCGGCATTATCAAAATCCTCTGATTATTTTGTCCCTTTGGCTGTGCTTAACTGTCAACGTGAATACTATCCAACAACTGACTGGAAAAATTCCGCTCGATCTTTCTGTGGGCGGCTTTTATCGTGGCGGCGGGATAACCATCATAGGTCTCAACCGCCTTATCGGCGTAGGCTGTAGTCACAAAATTGTTATTTATAATTTTGAAGCTATGTGACCAGTTCACCTCAATTGTTTCACCATTTTCAGTAATCTCAGTCTTTATCTTCTTCCCCCCTTTGGCCACCAGTAAGGCGTCTTGCTCTGTTAACTCCAGGAGCCAGGCATCACCCCCGGCGGTGGATAAAAAGATAAATACCCCGATGATCTTCAGGGTCTCCTCCTTATTAACGGCTGCCTTTTGCAAGATGGCAACCTCTTCCTTTACGGTAACTTTTTGGCGCGGCACCTGAGTTTCAGCGTTGGCCTCCTGTTTGTCCAGACAGCAGCGCTTGTATTTTTGGCCGCTACCACATGGGCACGGATCATTTCTGCCTATTTTTGCCATATATTCTACTCCGGTAAATTTTTTTCTTTTCCAGTTTATCCAACTTGGGGTATAATCCCACATATTTTTCCTAATGACAACACCCTAATGACAATTATACGCGCCATTGTATCTCATTTCAAGAATTGTGATACTGGCCAACCCATATATTTACGGAATAATAAATCCCCGCAGGGGCGCGGAGGGCGGGTTTCAAACCCGACCGTACCATAGAGGCGCATCATGTATCATCGTCCCGTAGGGGCGGGTTTCAAACCCGACCGTACCATAGAGGCGCATCATGTATCATTGTCCCGTAGGGGCGGGTTTCAAAAC